>NZ_JBCLVJ010000029.1:0-46627 GCF_048537925.1 Gordonia sp. CPCC 205515
GGCATCACCCCGTGGGCTGTGAGTTCGACTGATCAACTGCAAGTAGGAACTGGCTCTAGAACTGACTGGGCCGGTTATCGGGGACCTGCCAGAGATGCACAACCCGTACGGGCCTGGACGTCAGAACACTCGATTAGCGTATCTGATTGGCACCCTCAAGCGGATGTCCGATAAGTTGCGATGACGCACAGCACTGGCCGATTCTGAATTTGCTTCTCAGAATTACCGGACCCGACATCCGCGGCCGCGTCAAACAGTCAATGCGTCACAGTGACGAAACGCGAAGATCCAAAGTTGACCGGGAAGTCAGTCTAATACAGGATGAGATTCGGTCGTCTCGGCATAAACATCAAGGCGGACAACAGCTCCCGGACGGTGCGCAATTACGGCTTAGTCGGCAACGCGTCAGCGCTCGACTCAACTCAGGACCGAACCGTTGTCAAACGCCGACAAAACCACGGCCAGATTCGCCAACTCGATGACATTTCGCCAGTCTGGGCGATCATCGACACACACCGGTGTGACCGAGCAGGAGGAGTGGCAAACAGCGGCATGCTGACCTGCGGTTTGACATTCTGGGTGAATATGGCGGCTTCGGCTTGTGTTCAAAACCGCTGTCAAATGTTCGGGAACGGCGTCTACCAGGTAGTTTGCATGCTGGAATGACAGCATCTCATCACTTCCGGCGTGATCGCCTTCGAGCGAAAAACCCACTCAGCGACAAGGATGTGCGGCTTCATGCCCCGCTCAACCTGGACGACAAGCAACGGCTCGACGAGCCGGTCCCCGGTGGTCTCGTGGCGGCCGCGCAGGGCCCGTCTATCTCGCGGGATGCGGATTGGCGGTACCAGCCGAGTCTCATCGCGCCGCGAGGGAACTAAGGAGTCGGTCGGCAATAGGACTGCGTAAGAGCGCGATTGAGATGATGGGCGGCTCGGCAAGCAAGGTCGGTGAGGATCAGCCGTCTGCGCTGGGCATTGGTAAAGCCCAACCTCGGCAACGAATCTCGTTGCCGAGGTTGTTTGTTGTCGGTCTAGTTGAGCAACTCGCGGATCTGCCGCATGACACCGAGCGGGTGGGGCGCGGAGCTGTGGACGACGATCTCGTGGTATCTCTCCGCGTCGATCTGCAATGGTGGGAGCGGGGCTTCGCGGAGTCGGACGACGATCAAGCCCTCGGCGAGCAGGTCGAGTGACTTCTGGGTGTCGAGCTCGATCTTGTCGGCGTGCCAGTAGGCGCCGTCATACTCGACGGCGACCCGTCGGCCGTCGGCGAGCGTGATCAGGATGTCGACGGTCCACGATGCACGTCGTACGAAGGCGTCGGTGCGAGCCCTGACGCCGGATGCCGCGGTACCGAAGACCTTGCGGGCGGCGTCGAGATGGTCCAGCTCGACGCGGGACTTGCCGGTGGTCCGGCACTCCGGGCAGCCGGTGCCCCGGACCATCGACGCGGGTGTGGCAGTCCAGCGATGACGGGGATTGGTGTCACAGATCCAAGTGACGAGGTGTTCGGTGTCGGTGGGCCGGACCTGCCACGGTGACAAAGTGTTCTCCGCCGCCCAGCCAGCAGCGATCTCGGGGTAGTGCCACGCCAGGCTGTCGAGGACCGTATCGCACTCCGGGCAGCGGCGGCGCGTGTACTTGTCGCGCTCACGCGGGGTCTGCTGCCACTCATGACCGCACACGGGGTCTCGCCACCAGGCTAGGCGCCGGGACTCCCGACTTGCCTGTACGGCGGTCCAGGAGCCGTTGCGGTCGGGATGCCACAGGGAGGCGATTTCGGGGCTCAGTCTCGACTGGCCGGTCGCGGTATTGCGGTCACGGGTCGTCTTGCTGCGGCACGACGGGCAGCCACGCTCCAGGAAAGATGTCGGCGAGATCCGTGGGTGGTGCCCGTTCGGGCACTTGAAGCGATAGGTCGCTCGCGGCTGGAACCCGCGGGAGTACGGACCCCAGCCGTTCGTCGTGAATGCGCCGTCGAGGATGCGGGCGAAGCGGGGGTGCATCTCGTCGTCCCAGGCTTTGAGGAGTTCGGGGACGTCTGCGACGGTCTTGCCTTCGAACGAGGCGAGCCAGTCGCGGTACTCGCGCAGCCGGCGCTCGGCGCACGGCGGGCAGGCCGGCTGCTTGGTCATGTCGCGGATGACGGCGGTGAAGTGGTGGCCACACTCGGGGCACTTCCACGCCGCGGTCTTGGGCGACTTCAGTTTGGCGGTTTCCCAGAGCGATTCAGCGTTGCCGTCGTGATCCCACCACGACAGTGCCTCGCTGTCGGAGGTGCGCAGGAGGTTCGCAGTCGGTGACTTGGCCGGTATGCTCTGGCGCTTGGGGTTGCGCCGACAGGTGCAACCCCATCCCATGTCGCCGACGCGCTCGGCGCTGATCTTGCCGCAGTCGCGGCAGCGGGTGCGATGGGGGTCGTCGGGCAATGATGGTGAGGTGAGCGGCCCCAGGTAGTCGAGGTGATTGGCCTCGGCGAGTGCCCGCACCTCGTCGAGGTCGACGGGAATCATGCCCTCACCCGACATCGAGCGGGCCCAATGGGCCCACTGACGCCAGTGGCAGGCCTGGCAGATCGGCTCGTCGGACTTCATCGGGAGCTTGTCGAGCACGTATTGCAGGCGCAGGTGCTGCTCACAGCCGCAGCTCAGGCAGCGCATGAGTGTCCACGAGTCCCGCTTTGCGACCGGTTCGAGCGGTTCGAGGCCCGCGGTGCGTAGGATCTCGGCGAGGTGGGGCTGGCACCATGCCGGCCGGGTGCGGGAGCGGAAGGCCGCAGTCTCATCGCACCCGTCGACGGCACACGGGGTGGACGTGGTCATGCAGTCTGCCTCGCCTGTCCGACGGTGATCACCCAGTGCACCATACCGACCGACACCGCGACGCTGGCGGCGATGTCGCGGATGGACTCGTCGCGGTCGTGGCGGGCCAAGATGGCGGCGCGTTTGTCGGTGGTGACGACGGTGGGCCGGCCACCCACCCGCACGGCCTTGGCCCGGGTCGCCTCGTCGTACTTCGTAGGCATGATGCCAACCCTCCCTCGCAACGAGGTGTGCACCAAACGCGGGGACGTTCATCATCGTCACCAGCGTGGACGACTGCGTGGGGGACGTTACGTCGGCGCTTTCGTATGCTCACAGCATGACGATGGGTGGTCGCGAGGCAGGAGGGGACAAGATCCAATGGACCAGACTCGATCAGCCGTGGTACGACCGCATTGTGGAAACGCTTCTGCTGCGCAAGTTCCGCGGCATCGCGAAGGTAGAGGCGATTGACGGTAGAGGCGGCGATGGAGGTATGGATGTCGGCGTCACCTATCCGGACGGCCGCTTGGTCATCTACCAGTTGAAGTACTACCCCGAGGGAATGTCCGGCGGTTGGAAGCCTCGAAGGACCGAAGTCAAGAAGTCGTTCAAGCAGGCGGTGAACAACCACGAGCCACACGAATGGGTCTTGGTGACCCCGCGCAACCACACCAACTCCGAAAAGCGTTTCGTGCGTTCACTACCGGACGAGACTCCCCACGGGAAGCGGCGACCGACGAGCGACCGTATCGGTCGAGCAGAACTTGACCAGATGCTCATCGATTACCCCGAGGTCGACCGATGGCTGACACTTGACCACGTTCGACACACCCGCGAAATCTTCGAACGGGAAAGGAGAGCCTTCCTCGATTCCCCCGCAACCGACCTCGCCAAGCGCATCTCTGATCTGGGCGAGCTGATCGATTCAACCGACCCCGACTGGACATGGGACTTCGCACGCCACGAGAATATGTCCGTACAAGCGCTCAGACCACTGCACGACAACGCGGCGGAGCGCAGCCCCATCGCCATCACTTTCGGCACCAGCCTCGACTCGAATTCCTCTGTCGGACGGGCCTTCCGCCGCTCAATCGAGTACGGCACACCAACGCAAGTCGTGATTCCGGGTACTGCGCTCACCCGCTTTGAAATCTCCGGACCTCCCATCGTGAGCGGACTGACCAACCCTCAGCACCTGGTCGTCACCAGCCTCCCCATCGAGAGCAGTCCCGCTGTCGGCATGCTCATGGAGATTCGATTCCGCGCCGACGGGGAGATCGTTGCGACCCAAGAGGGAACGACAACGGAGGTCCACCATGGCACCCGAGGGATCACCAGCGTGATGTCATTTCACGGCGGTCGTCTGACCGTCAACGCCGAGATTCCATATACAGAATCATCAGGCGCGACAACGATGACAGTGGGATACGACCCACATGGGTTGAGTCCTCGCGCCGTGGCACAGCTACTAGAAACCGTTCTGAGACTGCACGTCGAGCAAGAAGCTGAGTTTCTTCTCGATGGGAGACTCCTGACGAAGTACAGCCGCCCAGCACAGGAAATCGACGACAACGAATTCAAGGAAGTGGCTCTGATCTGGAACTTCGCCGACGACCTGGCCAAAGTCCTCGACCACTCGCGACAGAACATGACATTCCCAGACAGTTTCAGCGTGGACGACCGGGTGCACGCTCGCGTCGCCCGCCAACTGATCAGTGGCCACATCGTCGCATCACCGTTGGCCCAAGGCGTAATTGGTCACATCCCCGAAGACTCACCAATCAACGAGGACGTGCGCAAGATTTTGACAACACGGCAGTATCGCCTGTGTCCCGCGGGACGGTATGTCGCCCCAATTGCCGGCCGAGACTTCGATCTCGGCGAGGCGATCGCCGTGCACCCAGAAACATGGGTTGAGAACGGCAGCAACATCGTCGAAGCTCTTGAACGTCATGAGAACAGTGGCCGCCACTTCGTCTTGCGCCCAGGGGACGATCCTTACTTCTTCATCTACCTCGCCGACACAGCTCCCCACGACTACGCCGACCGATGGTTCGTCGGGTGGAATCTCGACGGAATCGACGAACCATGGTTGGATCGGCCATGGCTGGCCACGGAGGAGAACCAAAGCGCTTAGCGAAGAACCATCGCCGGGGGTGATCGCATTGCAAAACCTGACAGCCGCCTGTCCGGTCTCAGGAAGGTGATGGCGCGCCCGTTCGAGATCAGACGTCGTGCCACAATGGATGGCCGTTTGAAGAGTGTGAACGAGCAGGGAGAGTGACAACGCAGGCCGACCTGGGGTTTGCCATTTTGCGTGAACACAGTGAGCACGAAGTCTGTTCAAGAACCTCGGCAAAGGTCTTGCACAGGCCGATCGCCGACTCCATGGGCGCACTATCGAGGGCATCGCCGACGATCCTATGGACCCGGTGATGTGTGCGTCACGCAATTCTTTGGTGAACGCGATGCATGCGTACTCACTTCCCGCATCGCTAAGATGCACCAAGACTGTTGGGGTAAAGGAGAAGTCAGATCTACGACGGGGCAAACAAGTCTTGTTCGAGAACGCTGGTCACCAGCGGTGTTGACGGCGCTCAAGAAAATTCCCCAGTGATGCTCATCTAATTTCCCCACCCCCGTGGCTCCGCCAAAGAAGGCGAGCCTCCCGTTGTCATTTGCCACCGCTATGGGACCATCTGATTTGCCACGAGCATGGGACCACCTTGGCGCGTTATTGAGGATGCTCGTTCGGGGTCGTGACGGTCAAGTCCGGGGCGGTGTCGTTGGCGGTAGGACGGGCCTTCGATGACGAGTGTGTGAGCGCGTGAGGTGAGTCGGTCGATGGCTGATTGGGCCAGGAGTGCGTCGGCGGTCATGGTGAGCCATTCGGCGTGTTCGCGGTTGGAGGCGATGATCGTCGTCTTGTGCTGGTGGCGTTCGACGACGAGTTCGTAGAAGTCGTTTGTTTCCGTCGCGTCGAGACTGCGTGGCGCGAAGTCGTCGATGATCAGGACGTCCACGGCGGTGATGCGACGGAGTTCGGCCTCGACGCTGTTGTCGAGGCGGGCGGCTTTGAGGCGGTGGAACAGTTTGTCCGCCCGCGCGAACAACACAGTTTTGTGGCGGCCGATGGCCATGTGGCCCAACGCGTTTGCCAGATGTGTTTTGCCGACTCCGACGGGGCCGAGGAGGATCGCAGAATGTCCGGCATCGATGAACCGCAGCGTGGTGAGGTCCTCGAGCAGGGTGCGGTCATAGCGTAAATCGTCTGCCGTGCGACGACAGTAGTGCCACGTTCATCGGTCTCCTGCATCGCTCGTGGACCTGTGTCAGACCGCACCGAACTCACGCGGCATTGGGACCGTCGCCGACTGCAATGGGCACAGTCGGCGACGAGGCGAGCAGAGGTCTTGGCGCCGCTAGCGGCGATCACACGGCGCGCCTCGGGTCGCCTATCCCTGACGCCACTCGAGTGGTTCCTCTACCCATCACCAACACGGCATCGGTCAGATACACCCCGGGCTCAGCGCCTCCGAATGACGAGAATTAATGTGCCGCAATGAAATTACTCACACGAACGGTCTTCTACATGGTTAGGCTCTCTTGGAGCACAGGGTGCTGTCTGTCACCGCAATTCGGATAGCACGCTGTCGGTGTGTTCACCCAGAGAGGGCACGGCAGGTTGTGTAGCCTCGTCAGGATCAATGAGGTTGAACGGCGGTCGAACTGTGGGCGCGGGCCCTCCTTGGGTTCGTATCGTCATCCATCGATCACGCGCGGCGAGTTGTGGATGGTCAACGAGGCCGGCGAGATCGTTGACTTCGCCCACCGGAATGCCCGCGGCGAGTAGGCGTTCGAGCGCCTGGTCATGTCCGATGGACCACAGCCGCTTCTCGATCTCGGGTTCGAGGTCGACACGGTTACGGACGCGGTCGGCGTTGTTGGCGTAGTCAGGGTGATCGGTGAGCTCGGGTGCCTCGAGAACCTCCTCGCACAGAACCTGCCAGTGATTCGTGGTCTGTATGGCGAAATTGACCGATGTGGATGGGCCGGTTCGGTAGAGCCCGTAAGGCACCATCATGTTGTGTCGTGCGCCTTCTCGGCGAGGTGATTTCCCGGTGTGGATCTGATGGAAGGCTGGGGCCATCATCCATTCGGCGAGACAATCGAGCATGGAAATGTCGATGCGACGCCCTCTATCGCTGGTGCTTCGGCCGATCAGTGCGGCCTGAATCGCGGAGAGCGCGTACATCGCTGTGCACATGTCCACGATCGAGATGCCGACCTTGGCCGGCCCGTCTTGGGTGCCCGTCACCGACATCAGTCCGGCTTCTCCTTGGACGAGCAGATCGAACGCTTTACGTTCGGCCATCGGTCCAGATGTCCCGTAGCCGGATATGGCGCAGTCGATGAGTCGGGGATTGGTTTGTGCCAGGTTCTCGCCGCTGAACCCCAGGCGGTTCATTGCGCCTGGGCCCAGGTTGTGGATCAGTACGTCGGCGCCGGCGATCAGCGCGGTGAAGTCCGCGCGACCAGATTCCGAGCGCAGATCGAGCACGACACTCCGTTTTCCATAGTTGGCCCAGGCAAAGTACGCGGAGTCGCCGCCGACGACATCGTCATATCGCCGCGCGAGGTCGCCGCCGGGCGCTTCGACCTTGATCACGTCGGCGCCCAGGTCGGCGAGATGTCGGGCGCAGAGCGGGGCGCAGACGGCGTGTCCCACCTCGACCACCCTCAGGCCGTTCAGAGGACCGGCGCCGCGTTCGGTCACGGCGACTGACGATGTCGTATTCAATTGCGGGCTCCTTAGTTTCGCGACGAGGCTGTGTTGTCGACGTTAGGGCCGGGGCAGTCGGGTGCGCGTCGGGTAGACCTACGAGAGCTGAACCACTGGGTTGGCGTTTTCTGCAATGAGGCGGGCTCGTGGCGTGCGCATGACTCAGGGTCGACGCTGCGGTGTGATCGCACAGTTCATGCCGGGGGACGTGGTGCATTTCTCCAACGCGTGATGGGCGCCACAGGCAGTAACTTTCGAAGCGGCCGAAGACCGCTTGCTTGAACGTCACAAGGGCGAGCGCATTGGTCATTCCGTCGCTGTCCGCGGGGTTGCCCACGGAGTGAAGCGAGCCACCCCCCACCCGAGTGTCGGTTTTGCAGCTGTTCACAGATCATCGCCACCACCGAGCTCTTGCCGCTGCCCCAGGGCCCGGTGAGGCCGAAGACGATGCTGTCGTCCCATGTGTGGCTCGCTGCGATGAGGTCCGCAGTGTGGATGGCGTAACCGGCGCGTCCGAACTCATCGTCGGCGCAGGAGGTAATCGGCGCATCGTTCCAGGTGGTGTTCATCGATACCTACTCTAGGGGCGGGTTTGGTAGCGCCGCAGGAGCACCCAGACAGTGGTGGCAGACCCCAACTGGCAGGTCAACTCGCGGCTGCAGGGAGCAAGATGCTCAACTTAAGCGATCCGGACAGCGCTCGTCACGTTCCGACGCGAGCGTGACCACGTCACCACCATCCGGTCACGCGGAGACGAAGCGATTTGCTCCACACCTTCGCACTGTGCCCGATCCGGAAACCGACGCAGAGGTCACGACCGACGAGACAGCAGGGGCCGCGGTCTCGGTGAGCGCACCCGGAAGGAATTCTTGAGTCCCGTAACCTCGGCGCCACAGTCAGTGTCGTCGTGCACCGCTACATGATTCTGAGAAGAGCGATACCCGTTCGCGCGCTTGCGTTACGCCCATTGCCACCAATCCAGCGACTTAGGCTCAAAGGTGGCTCCGAGTAGTCGTAGGAACTCTGCGCGCGCAACGGGATGCAGGTATTTGGTTAGTTCTCGCAGGTCATCGTCGCTGTAGTTGACCGTGCCATGCGAGAGCCCGTTGCGGATCACTCGTAGCGCATCGATGGTTGACGACGCACCATTCGCTGAAATAAGAGCCGCAACAGCCGGAATCTCGGCGAGATGAATTTCCGTGCTCAGGTTGGAGTGTTCATTCAGGTAGTGTCGCAGTGCTCGTTCAAGGGTTGGGTAGACCACCTTCGGCATTGATTTTGCCAGAAGGAACTCTCTTGACGTGAGGATCTGCTCGTCCCTCATCGCTCTGAGTTTCTCGATCAGTGCGGCGCGATCCTCGCCATGGGCAATTTGGTCGATCTCGACCTGATCGCGATTCTCGAATCCGTAGCTCGCTTCAAGTAGCTGTAAGAGTAGCAGCAGTCTTCCGCGTGGATTCTGGTCAGGAGCCAAGGCAAACGCGTTGTACCCCAGCATCAATGGATGCCCATCGTCATGCAGATCGCCCCACTTTTCCAGGGCGGAGGCGAGCGAGAACTGTCGGTCGTCGGCGGTGAATGCGAGCAAGAGTCTGGATTGCTTCACCGCGTTGTATGGCTGTTGTGTGATCGGCTTCGCGTAGACGGTGTACTCGGTTCCGTCGAGCCTGCCGACCCTCATATGAGTCAACTTTTCCGGCTTGCCCGTCGAAGCGGCAATTAGTTGAACAAGCGGATAGCACCACTGCTCGTGCCAAACCCGAACATCAAGCGGCTCACTGCTTTTGATCACTAACCACGGAGCAAACCGCACTGACAGTAAGAACGGGTCAATGGTTGATTTGTAGCTGTAGCAAAACGTAGCCGATCCGCGTGTCCCTAGCCATTCACGACTCAACTCCGTTGCTGTGGCTCCCCATCGCCTATGGCTTCCTTCAGAAGTTGGAATCTCCTGATTACTGAGTGGTGCCACTCCCGAGAAATAGTCGAGGTTGGTCACTTGTGCCGTCATCTGGTCGAACCGTAGATCATCGGGAAGCGGCTGACCTCGTCCGACAATTGCAGCGGCAGCATGCAGGAGCGCCTGGCCGCCGAACCAAGTGACCGCGGCCACTTCCGTCAAAGCTACATAGGCATTTTGGTCCTCGATGAACCCGCGAAGCACCGCGTAGGTTCGTTCGTAGGGCAGTCTGGTGACGTTCGGATCGAGGACCACTCGTGCAGTCCCCACCGGCGCACCATTCCCACGAAGATCGATAGACCCGGACACGTCTCGCCCATCGACGCTCCAGATACATGGGTACTCACCCGGCGGAATCGAACCAGCGACGTCGACATGATTGGGTTCGTCGGTCACACCCGCATCGTAGTGGCTTTTGCCCACTATCACGGTTCAGAGTCGAAGAAGACCACCGACGCCACCTCGGGCCATTGGTCGTAAATCTGGTAATCGGGGAGTCCCGTCATCCAGTCGTTATCAGACAAAGGCGGTCCCTTCGCGTGGGCAAAGAACTTGCCACCATTAGCAATGGTGGCCTGCTCAGAAATGCTTCCGCCGGCGCTCGGGCGCCGAGTATCGGATGCCGCAGTGTCCCAACGGGGTTGCCGACAAACTGTCGGGCCAGCGAGAGATGATCACCACATGGGCAACCGGCGCATCAAGCGTGGCAAGGGTCGATCAGACGGACTCAAGTTGTCGTTCATGGCAGACCCGACTTGCTCAATGCTGCAGATTGCTCAATGCTGCAGACTTCCCCCATGGACGAGCACGCCCTGAAGCGGGGGGCAGGCGTCCGTGGACGCGTCTCATGATCAGCGAACGCACCACTACCAGGCCGAGTTACTCAAACACGATTCCCTCGACTACCGTCGTCACTGGGGTCGGTCGATCGCCGAGACCGATCCCTGCATTTCTCGCGATATGCCGGGGTTGTTCCGGCTTCTTGTACCAGGAGTCTGCCAGTGCTAAGTATCTTGTCAGCCCGCTTCGTCTGTGAGACTTCATGGTTGGAGACGCCGCCGAGCGCACCGCCCACTGCAGAACCGCAATGCCGAGAACGCCGGGACTCGCGCGCGAGCCTGACGTGAGGCTCTACGCGATTGAATGGGACGGTAGAACCGTCACGCTTCCACCGGCCGGCATGATCAATCCGGGCGGGGTGTCGTGGGCCTCGATCAGAGACAACGATGGTGAAGGCGTTTACGATCGTCGTTTGGTGGAGTTCGCGGACGCCGCCTTCGCCGGCAACAGTGTCGGTGTGGGACGCATCTCCGTGCCGGTTGTACTGATACCTCGTCCCGACAACCCATTCGACAGCGACGCTGTATCCATCGCACTCCCGGCTTCGCAGGGCGGAGATAAAGAAGATCGTTGCCTCGGCTACTTGTACCGACACACAATCGATTACTGGAGCATAGCTAACGACGGTCGCAAAGATCTTGTGACCCGGCTGGCAGCGCTCTGCGAGGACGGCGAAGTTCATTTCACCGCAACTCTTTCACGCGACACCACCCCCGCCGACATCGAACGCTTTCGGGGCTACGACGACGAGGAAGGGTGGGACATCGCCCTGCGCATGCCCGAGCTCAGCCTCGACCTGCCGGACGCCAGGATCATGGGAGCAGCGATCGCCACTTTCCTCGCGCAGCATGAAACGAATCGGAGTCGCCGTTCCGGCGGCTGAGTACCGAGATCGTGCGCGATGCGCGGACACCGAGGTTCTTCGAGTCCCACCACCCGAGAACCCCAAAGTGGCACGAACTTTTTCATCGCTCGCCAAGTTCGTGAAAGTCGAACATGAATCCATGACAATTCGCCAATCTCGTTGACAGCTGACAACAACGAATCTGTGACCGAGCAGGGGGAGTGGCAAACACCGACAGCCTGACCTGCTGTCAACGGCCAGTTTGATGTCCCCGCTGGTGGCCAGGTAAAAGTCCCCGCCCTGTGCGGTTGGTTTAGTGGTGGGGCGCCTCCGTTCGGTGGGTCATGCGGTAGGAATCGCCGTCGGTGATGACGGTGGTCGCATGATGGAGCAACCGGTCGAGGATGCTGGCGGCGGTGGTGTGTTCGGGCAGGAACCGGCCCCATTGTTCGAAGGGCCAGTGACTGGCGATGGCCAGGGAGCGGCGTTCGTAGGCGCCGGCGACGAGCCGGAACAGTAGTTGGGTGCCGGTGTCGTCGAGCGGCGCGAATCCCATTTCGTCAACAATGAGAAGGTCCTGGCGCAGCAGGGTTTCGATGATCTTGCCGACGGTGTTGTCGGCCAGGCCTCGGTAGAGCGTTTCGACCAGGTCGACCGCGGTGAAGTAGCGGACTTTGTACCCGGCGTGCACCGCGGCGATCCCGAGCCCGATCAGGGTGTGACTCTTGCCGGTGCCGGCGGGCCCGATCAGTGCCAGATTGTGTTGGGCGCGTATCCATTCCAGCGATTCGAGGTAGGCGAAGGTGTTGGCCGGGATCGAGGAGGCGGCCACATCGAAACTGTCCAACGTTTTGGCGACCGGGAAGCCTGCGGCTTTGAGTCGGTTGCGGATGTTGGAGGCATCACGGGCGGCGATCTCGGCCTCCACCAGGGTGCGGATGAGTTCCTCGGGTGTCCAGCGTTGGGTTCTCGCCGTCAGCAGCACCTCGGGTGCCAGGTGGCGGATCGCGGCCAGTTTCAGCCTGCGCAACGCCATGTCCAGATCCGCGGCCAGGGGTGGTATCTCCTGCGGTGCAACTGGTTTCGGCGACTTCGCGGTGGTGCTCATGACACCACCTCGTCGGTGCCGGTGACCTTGTAACGCTGCAGATCACGGGTCGGTGCTTGGGGTAGCTCGGTGACCAGCGCGTCACCGGCCGGGCGCGGATTGGGTGTACCGGGGCCGGCAGCCAGGATCGAGCGCACGTCGGCGGCTTTGAACCTGCGGAACGCCACCGCCCGGGTCAACGCCGCACCGAACTGCTCGGCGCCGTGGGCAGTCGCCATCGCGAGGAGTTCATCGATCTCACCGCCCAGTCGGGTGTTGCCGATGGCCGCCGCCCCCACCAGGAACTGTTCAGCCACCTCGCCGATCGCGCAAAACTGTTTCTCCGCATTAGTTTTCGGACGTGGCGCCCGGCTCGGAGGTTTCCGCGCACCACCGTAATGGGCGTCATCGAGCACCACCTCACCCGGCGCACCCAACCGGTGATCGGCCACCACCTCACCACTGGCATCAACGATGAGCAGCCGACCGTCGTCCTGCACCAGCCGCACGGTGGTGCCCACCAGTCGGGTCGGCACCGAGTACCGCACCGAGGCATACCGGATACAGGACAGCTTGTCGACCTTGCGGGTCACCGGCGGCGGGCCGACCTCGGCCCGTAGAGAGGGCAACGGCGCCGACACATCCCGCTCGATCAGCAACTGCTCGGCGGGTATCTGGCAGGTGTCGGTGTGGCGGCGGGTGTTGACCTCCACACACCAGCCCACCGCCGCCCGGTTCGCCTCATGCACATCGAGTGCGATGTCGTCGCGGCCGGCGGCGATCTTGGCTTCGGTCCACAATGGTTGCGCCAGATCCGACTGCACATAGCCGCATAGGTTCTCCACGATGCCCTTGGACTCGGGGTCCTCGCCGTGGCAGAAATCCGGCGCGAACCCGTAGTGGGTGGCAAACCGGATGTAGGTCGGGGTCGGCACGACCACGTTGGCGACGACCCCACCCTTGAGGCACGCCATCCGATCAGCCAACACCCGCTTGGGTACGCCGCCGATCTCCTCGACAGCTTGGGCGATGAAACCCAAAGTGGTGGTTGCTGTTTCATCGGTAGCGAACCGCACGAACCGCCAGCGGGAGAATGCCAGCACCGCGCAGAACACGTGCAGCCCACCCACGGTGGCCCAGTCGATCACCAGATAATCGCCCGGGGTCCACACCGCCGGCCGCCGCCCCGAGTACTGGCTGCGCCGCCACTGGGCTTTCGTCCGCGACACCAGCCGCCGGAAATTGCGGTCTGAGCCGGTGTAGCCGGCTGCTCGCGCGATCGGCAGCAACCGCTTGGCGGTGATCCTGCCCTGGGACTTCGCTACGCGGTGCGCGACCAGATCGGTCACCGCCTGATAGTTGTTGACCCGCTGCTTGCGTGGCGGCGGTGCCTGGCCGGACTGGCCGGCCTCGAAACGCTCCACGACACGCTTGACGGTCTTGTGAGTGGTACCGCAGATCTCAGCGGTCCCACGATAGCTACCGACATCGCGGTAGGTCGAGATGATGTCCATTTGGTCCCTCGCAGTCAACAATGGAACTCCCGGGCGGTGATGGTGATCGGTTGGCACCTTCACCGTCACCGTCTGGGCTTCCATCACAGGTTCGACACGTCGAACACAAGGCGGGGACTTTTATCTGGCCACCACCGGGGACCTCGATCTGGCCACCAGTGGGGACTTTCTCATGGCCATTCACACCTGCGGCTTGCCATCCGAGGTGAATTTCGCGGCTCCAGATTCTGTTCAAAACCGCTGTCAAATGTTCCGACAACGTCTCTACCAGCTAGTTCAGGTAGAAACGGGCGGTTCCCCGGCCTTCGGACTCGGCGTCCCGTCGGATCATTAGATTACTCACCGCACTGCGCATCATCCGTACCCAGCTTCGTGATCACCCGCAAACGAGGCGGGCTCGGGTTCCATTGAGCTTCCTCGATCGCTGCCTGGATCGCGGCGACTGACGACTGTTCCCACTCGTCATGCGTTGTTGCAAGAAGGATCTGGTCTGCCTCGATCATCTGGGCAGCTCGGACACGTTTGCGGGCGGCCGCGCGCCTCTCCGTCGAGGTCGATCCAATGCAGTTTGCGTTCTTGACCTCGGCAACGATGAGTTCGTCGTCAGCGAACGCGGCGAGATCAGTCTCATGCTGCTTCTTTCCTTCAGATATCACTTCGAACTCGACAACGTCGGCGTATTGACGGCTTGAATTTCGCTCCAGGTAATTGGCGAGAACCAGCGGATACTGACCATTCTCCTTGATGAGAAAACGAAACGCTGGGTTGAGATCGTAGAACCATGCAGGCTCATCGATTGGCTGACGCCAACGCGGTTGCGTCAACGAATTGGTGTCGAGACACCGTTGGCAGGTGAAATCCGCACTCAACACCGACAACGGGTAGAACGCGACGTAGGAACAAGAACTGCACCCTAGAACCAGTCCTCGAACCAGAAGTCCAGCCGTAATCAGCTGATCCACGCGTCTACGGACGTCTTCTCTCGACTCTTCACTGAACTCGGCGAATCCGGAAAACGTCAAATAGCCCTCGTTGCGAACTACGCATCCATGTGCCGGATCGTACGCATCCGATGACGCGCCGGATCGGAGGAACGCCGCGAGTGCTGGCAGCGAACCCGAACCAATTACCTCGCGCAGTACGCTGCGCCCACCTAGCCTCGTCGCGACGACATCACTGTAGCGACCAGCCGCAGACACTTGGATTGTCATGTCTCGCAGAGCGGCTCGCATTTCAATCCACGACCACAAGGACGGAAAAGACAATCGAGGGCGGGCGAGGCGTTGCTCGGGAGTCGGATTAGCAGGCACAAAGTTAAAGCGTTGCGCCTCATACGAGATCGTGTTCCCCCGGCCGATCCGGATCTTGGTGTGATACCTATCCAAGTCTGAGTGTGAGCTGACAAGGCTTTCCGATCGAATGGCTCGACCACTTGGAAATTCACGCCCACCCAGAGTCGCATCTACTTGCCACGATAGCCTGCTCGACGGCAGTGATGTGTTGGTGACGACCGGAAGTGGCGGAATGGTTGCGAGGTCTGCGCTACCTCCATGCCCTATTGCGACAGCGACAGACGACTGTCCGAAGAACTGATCTCCGATTGCTAGATGCCGAGAGGTTCCAGACGTAAACTGCAGCAAAGCAGGTGGGGTGACGTCGACGACCTTTCCGGGGACAAGTTGCTCGCCATCCGCGGAATAAAAGATTGGCTGAGTCAACCTGAGTTCCTCGGCGAATGCGCTTTGTCTGTCTGGGGATTCGGACAGGGAGGTCACTTGATTGCTGCCAGACTCATGGAGGTTTCGGGGGTAATGCACGACTTGTTCGATGGTGTGCCTGTGATTCTGGTCAGCCCACCATTCCGAGGGAAGCCACATACCGCACCCGTAGGTGCGATCGATAATGGTCGCCAGACTGAAGTCGTCCGCTGAATCACCATAGACGACAGTCGATTTCATGCCGAGACCAGCTCGTGCGACATCTGTGAGGGCGACACGTGTGCGGTCGAAGTCTGAGGGGAGAGGGTCATCAGCGGTCGGATAGCTGGTCAAGGGCCTACAGTCGGTCACCGGAAATTCAGCCGAGAACACAGCACGAATGATGCGGCGGCGTTCGGCAACGTCGAGTTCGGGTCCGCTCGCCTCCGTCGGCTCAGCGCGCTGTCCCCATCTGGCCGCCACCGCCAGACCAAGGAGGCCGGCGTCGGCGACCGGACCGCCGACTGTCACATTCCAATCGTGAGCGTCATCGTCAAGGTCTGTGACACTGACGAGTGATCCATGCGCGGTGCCTGACCAGTGTCGGATAGGTAGATCGGCGGGGCCAGGCGTCAGTGGGGTAGGAGCCTTGATTTGCCGGTAGCAACCGCAGGCTGCGGCGATCGACGACCATGCCGATTCGCAGTCGTGAGTGGCGAGTTGTGTGGGCAACATCAGGACGTAGTCAGGATCGTAGGCGCGAACGGCCCTGAGTAGGGTCGTGTCGACCACGCCTGCGCTGTGGGACACGAACGTGAATCCGCTGCCTCCCCACACCTGTGATGCAAGGTGTAGACACACCCTCGCATACCAGGTCCAGTTCGGCACGTCGCCAGGGAACACCAGAACGACCCGAGGAACTCGGAGCCCTAGGGTCAGGATTTCCTGCCTCAGCGACTGACCGCTCGCCGTGATTGCATCGCGATCACTTCGATTTCCTGCCACGACGGAACTCTAAGGCATTTGGGCGAACTGCCGTTTGCAGGTGTGCCCCGCTTCCGCGATCGCCACAGGTGCGGAGCCGCACTGGAGGTCGGTGCGTCGGCTCACGGTACCAGCGACGGCATGCCCGCGCGGCGGGCCGCGTGTCGGGGGGAGAGAACGCACCGGTAGCAGACTGCCCGTCACGCGAGCGCGAGGGTCTACTGCGTTGTGATCTGTCGGTAGGCCGATGCCGCCTTACCGAAACGAGTCTCGACGAGCGTCGCCTCGGCCGTGGTCGCGCCGACAGTGGAACGGTCTCCGAGCCTGGTGCAGCAGTTGTGTCGGTGTGCGCGAGTAGGATGAACGCCGAGAGCCAGAGTCACATCGATGTAATTCTGCCTCACCCGTTCGTAGGAGGCTTGTGACAATCGACGGAGCGTTCGAACAATACCAGCGCACCGTGAACGCCGACATCAGCCAGGTCAGGCTTGCACGAGAACGCCGCGATACCTTCAAGGGTGCGTTCAAGTCGCAAGCAGACGTCCTCGACTGCTTCGGGTCAGGCTCACTAGCTCGGAGCACGCAGCTCAAACCAGTGCACGATGTTGACCTCGTCCTCGTTTACGATCCGGAGCGGCATCAGGATTGGGGCCAGCCCGGTGGCTCTGCAGAGGCTGCGGTTCGGCATGTGCAGGCCGAAGTCACGAGGTTGCTCGGAATGAGCGGCACCATTGACCAATTGGTCCGTGAGACGCGGGTCGCCGGACGAGATCGCGCGGTGAAGTGCTTTATCGATCCGCCAGATTCAGACGATGCTTTCACGGTCGACGCAATGCCGGCGTTACGGTCGCCTACCGGCACACTCCTGTTGCCCAGTATCAGCAGCCAGAGTTGGACTGAGGCAGACCCCGAGTACCTGATCGCGGAGGTTGCTGATCGGCAACGAAAGTGGAGCTACTTCCGACCCATGGTCCGGGTACTTAAGGACTGGCGACTTGACCAGGACACGAAGATCAAGTCGTTAGTCATGGAGGTCCTTGCCCTCAAGTGCCTGCCCACTAACCGGAATCGAGCGACAGCACTTCGAGAGTTCTTCGCAGCAGCGGCGGTGGAAGTGTTCTACGGAGTGGAAGACCCAGCGCGATTCTGTGGTTCTGTACAAACCGATCTCGATACCGCTGCTGTATCGGCTGCGCTCTCGTCGGCCGCCGATAACGCGCGACTCGCGTGTGCCGCGGGCGATGACGGCGACACCGACACCGCGAAGTTTTGGTGGCGACAGGTCTTCGGCACGGATTTTCCCGGGCCCGAGAGTCAGCCGAACCCACCGTATAGCGCTCCGGCAGTGACAGCCCCACGACGAGTTCGAGACGCACCGCAGGGATGACCACTCAAAGACTCGCTGCGACTCAACGCAGGTGGCGCGATCGAGATCAAGTCCGCTATGCGCGAGACCTCCAGGACGTTGGGGCGCGCTTCCCCAATCTACGGTGGGTCGATGACGAGGCCGGGGGATGGGATGGTCGCCTACCGTTGTGGCCGTTCGACCGACCTGCGCCTAGCGGGCTGCTCCAGCACGAGATTCGTGGTCTCGCAATCGAATTGCGCTACTTGCAGGCCTATCCCATGGTCGCTCCAATGATCCGCCCGATCGATCCCCAACCAGAGTTGCGCGAGTGGACGGCGCACGCTTGGCACGTCAACGGTGACGGCACCCTATGTCTTCTCCGGTCAACCTCATTGTGGGACCCGCAAGCGTCTGTGACAGAACTTCTCCTGAAGGCGGCAGGGTGGCGAGTCGAGTACGCACTAATGAAAACCGGCCTCATCGAGACGATGAGCACGACCGGCATCATCTCCGATGATTCGCTCGATCATCTGGTCACTGACTTCACTCTCCAGAACCCCGAGTCTGGAGAATCTCGGTGACATCCTCATTGGTACTCATCCCCAGCGATGCTGCTGACCGAATACGCAACGGCGGACGCTGGGGCAAGATCACCACCCGAGCTTCTGTCGCCGAAAACACTGCCGCAATAACGCATCTCAGCGTCGAGCACGGGCCCATTCTGCCAGTTGAACTTCCCAAAAACCACTGGCTTAGTCATGCAGACACCCATCCCAGTGGCCGCTGGTATCGCGTAACCGCCGATTTGCATGCCGCGTGGTGCCTTTCCGCCGCGCGAAAAGGCACCGGCATACCTATCTCCGAGTTCAGCAGACTCGTTCCCACCAACCTTCACCCTCGTCCGCACATCGCAGTCACCTACAGCCCCGACGCAACACTGGAGTTTCCCGGCGTCGGTCTGCCCGAACTACTTGGCTGGCACGTCACCGACGATGCCGCAATACCAATGGATGTCGAGGTATCGCCGCACGTGTGGGGAACCGAGCAGCTTCGCGCGCATTGGCCGGTGAACGTGTTGGAAGAATCCACGGTGATGGTGGTGGGCGCCGGGAGCATCGGCGGAGCGGCAGCCCTCGAACTAGCCACCTACGGGATTGGGGAACTGCATATTGTCGATCCCGACCGGCTGCGCTGGCACAACCTGATCCGTCATATTGGCTCTCAACGCGACGTCGGACGACTCAAGGTGAACGCCCTTCACGGCCAGATCACGAGTACACGGCCCGACACGAACGTTAGACCGCACGACCTCGACGTCGTCTCCGATGCCGATACGATTTTCAGCTTGCTCACCAAGTCCGACGTCGTTCTCTGCGCTGCCGATGGCGTGGCGCCACGCCGCACAATAAGCCACCTCGCACGTCGCGCCAACATCGACGCAGTCATGGCATGCGTCCTCGAAAACGGCACTCTCGGTGAAATTGTCCGCATCCGACCGTGGGCGGGACGAGGATGCCTCCTGTGCCACCGCCGACACCTCCGCGACACCAGCGCTCTCGACCCCGAGCCGACACTCGATGCCGGCTACGAAACAGGTTCCACACATCAACCAATGACTGCCGTCGGCGGGGACCTCCACCTTGTCGCCGCGCTCGCAGCCAAAGCGACCGTCGCCACGATTCTCGAAAGACGCGGACACCCCGCCCACCGACTACCGGGCGAACACGCAGTTCTCGGCCTACACCCAAATGCACACTGGGCAGCGCCATTCGACGTCAAATCCGCAGGTGATATCAAGTGGTCAGGCGCGTGGCCGTCGTACCCCGACTGCATTACATGCGGACCCTGATGCACCACAGGTTTCAACGAATCACGATGCACCAGCGAGCGGCGGATCTGATCAGAGCCGAACTAAGCCAAACCGATGACGGCCGCGAAACCGGTGGAATTCTCCTGGGCCAAACCGCGCGTGACACCGCAACAATCCAGCACGCTGGCAGACCAGGGCCACGGGCAATCCGCACACTTACGTCATTCTCTCGGGACCGGAACTACTCCCAGGCGTTCGCTGACGCATGCTGGTCCTACGACCACAGCGTGTGGATAGGCGAGTGGCATTCGCACCCAACCGGACCCCCAATCCCTAGCAATAAGGACTCCGAGACCTATGAGCAACTCCTGGCAGATCCCGATCTCGATTTCGACGTCTTCATCTCAATCATCGTGACTCCTAGTCAGAGCGATCTCCTGCTCGGTGGTTGGTGGTACGACGTGCAGGGCTCGCAACGTGCCACAATCAGGTTCACGAGAAATGCATTGTGATGCAGTCTATCTAGACAAGAGATACCCGATAGTTGGGCGTACCTGCCCCCGGTCAGACCGATCCGCGCCGTTGCGACTTCGGCCGCGTTCAGGCAGAAGTTCAACGCGAGCCACACCACAGGAACCACGCCTAATGTTGTCTACGATCGAGTCTCCAACATCGCTATCACACTACGAGGCAGGATAGAAGGGCAGCCGGTATGACCACCGATCAGTCTTCACCGCGGTTCGATTTGCGAAACGCCTTCCTCAACAAGCAGCGTGCACTCGAAGCTTCCTACCTCGCGATCAGAAGTGTGACAACTCATCCTGGGACCAAAGGCGACGAATTCGAAGCCGACTGGATCGGCCTGATCCGGGACTTCTTGCCTCGACGTTACGAAGTTGGTCCCATATTCGCGGTTGACCATACGGGAGCGATGAGCGACCAGATCGATGTGGCGGTGTATGACAGTCACTACTCGCCCCAGTGGTTCGGCGCTGCCAACGGAACTCGATTTGTACCAGTTGAAAGCGTATACGCGGCATTCGAAGTCAAGCCCGAGTTCAACGCGGACTATGTCCGATACACCATGGACAAGATCGCAAGCGTCCGACAACTAAAGCGGACAAGCGCGCCGGTAATCCACAAAGGTGGGCGGTATCCGAAGTCCGAGATCGCAGTCGAGCCGATCATCGGTGGACTCCTCGCAATGCGCTCTTCGTGGGCCGACTTTGTCACGACCTTCGACACCTACCAACCTACAAGCCGAAGCGATGATCGGTTCCTCAACATTGGAATAGCCGCTGACTCCCTCTGTTTCGACTACACACCCTCGCTCGACCCAGATGGCGACCTCAATGTCGAGCAGACCGTGAGCCAACCCGGCCAAGCGTTAATTCACTTCGCTATCAGGCTATTTCGTCAGCTTCAGGCTATCGGCACAGTGCCGGCGATCGATATGCAGTGCTACGAGAAACGACTCGTGGGATCCGTTCCGGAAACGTGAGCGCGGTTCAGCACGCATACACTGAGGTAGCCGTTCTCGTCGCGTCTGAGCGTGCGGACAAGACGATCTTCTCGACGTAGTGACGTTTCTAGTGCACATGAACCAGGCAGGGAGAACAGAGGGAGTCGCTTTGCCAGACAATCCAGCTCGCAAAGCACCTACAAGAGCCCCGACGTTCAATCACGTAAGCCACACCAGCACCCAAGACCCCAAAGTGGCACGAACTTTTTCACCGCTCGCCAAGTTCGTGAAAATCGAACATGAATCGATGACAATTCGCCAATCTCGTTGACAGCTGACAGCGGATGTGATCGGTCAGGCGGAGTGGCGAACGAAGACGCTCTGACCTGAGGCTCGCCACTTGGCGTGAAATTCAATAGCCGCACATATTGTCAAAACTGGTGGCGAATGTTCGGGAAGGTGTCTGACCTGCGGATTGTGGTCCTGGTGTTCTGTCAGTCATCATTCTGGGGTTGTCGTGGAGGTCAGCGGTGATGGCTCGTTGATGAGTGGGCGCAGTCCAGGATGGCAGTCCAGAGTTCCTCGATGTCGAGGGCGGCGATTGAGCAACCGCGGGAGGTGCGTGTGCACTCCTGGCCGACGAGGGTAGCGAGACGGGCGAACCCTGGGTGCGACCGGATTGCTATGTACTGGTTTCAATTTCCGTAGGCCATGAGTTGGCCGGACTGGTCATCCGATCAGATATCTCCGTTCTCGAGGTTCCGCGTTTGAGGCCTATCGCGAGCCTCGAGCCGTGTTCGGCTAGCCGCGGTAAGTTCAACCTATGGATGAGGAAGAGCTCGCAGGTTTCCTGAATCAGTTCGAAACCATGCTCACTGAACTGGGGTTTGGAGCGCCCGTAGATCAGGAGCGGCGCGCAGCAGCGGAAGGCCGTGCAGTCGAAACGGAGCAGGCGCGCCTACCTCGTCGGCGAGTCACTTCGTCAGCTCAAGACAGGGGAGATGTTCGGCTTGTAGCACTTCCGACACGAGATCGACTCGCTATGTTGATCGACCTTCTCGAGGCGGCTATCGGCGGAACGTACTTGATAACGGAAGATCTCCAGACCCTTTCTCGGGAAGGAGGAGTAGCCGAAGTTCGGTTCTCTCCCGACCGCAGTGAGGGGCTTGTGTCCGATGACGACAGGGGATGGATATTGCCTACAGTTGAGGAACTCAGGCAACGCCGCACCGCCGTTGAAACTGTCCTACGAGACCTCACCGAACTCAGGGAACTGGTGGGCGTATCACGTTCGTCCGATTTAGACCGGCACCGGGGTGACCTTCACACTGGCTCCGATCAGATTGTGGGCTGGTCGTGACGGTGCCCGCTTCAAGGACGCCTGACGAACTATTGAAAAGCCTCAGGTCAGAGCTCCCAGCTGCGCTGCCAACAACAATGACATCTTCGGGGCCGAAGCCTACTGCCGGAGATGATCTATACGAAGCATATATATTCGGGCTTGTTATAAAGGCAGCAAAAGCGGTCGGATACACTGTCAGATTCTGTGTGGATGGTAGTGCACCGGCGGCTATCCTTCATTTTCGCCGTAGCCCGGGCCGAATTTGCAGTGGCCCCGCAGTGATACCCTTCACCCATGCGGTTTTGGAGATCGGCACGCGCCCCGCATTGGAATTGCACGTAGGTGTTGTGGTAGCGGGTAAGTCAAAAGTTCTTCACGAGGCGGACATTCTGCTGTTACCCAAGGCTGATGCAGATCGAGCTCGCAGTACCAACTCAGATCCATCAAGTGCGAAAGCAAGGCTCCTGGTTGAGGCAAAGTACTATACAAGTCCGGTAAATCTTGGAACTTCCCGTGGTTTCTTGGGTCTCGGAAAGGATCTATCGACACAAACGATATTTGTTTGCACAGTATCAGATCCATCCGCAATTGCACTTCTAGCAGGAACTCCAAGTGTTGAGTACGACGTTGGCGTCCTGCCCTTCAAATCCGGAGAGTCGAGCCTTCTTCATTTCTTTCAACGCACCTTGCGCGATTATCGTGATCGCCGTTGAAGCTCTTCAAGGTGAAGACGGACGCTTCGCAATATTTCAGGCCTCCGGAGCCCAAGGGCTTGGCGTCTCCGTCACCCGTGCCCGAAGCTCTGACCACGAAACTTCAGCTCAGACACCTTCGCCAACTCGATCAATTTTCGCCAATCTGGTTGATCATCGACAAAAGCATCTGTGAACGAGCAGGGGGAGTGGCAAACACCGACAGCCTGACCTGCGGCTTGCCATTCGAGGTGAATATCGCGGCCCTGGATTCTGTTCAAAACCGCTGTCAAATCTTCCGGCAACGTCCCTACCCGGGGGGGGGGGGGGGGGAGTTCACGTACCGACGGTTTCCGGTCACTGGCGAACATGATTTTCGAGTGGCGTGTCAACGGTGTCATTTGCCACCGTGAAGGGACCATCCTGGGCTGATTGTTTGCCATGAGGACGGGACCACCTCGATTGCCAGTTATGGGATCACCTGGAACGTCGCGCTTGTGGTTCTTAGATCTGCGAAAGCATCGTGGGCGCAAATCGTCTCCGACGCCGGGAGAATGCGACCGTGGCAGCGGTCGCCTGCTGCTGCGGACGCTGCGGCGGTCCCAACGCGGTGGGGCCGGAGGTACTAAACCAATTCCTGTTTGCCAACAACGAGTTCTGGGTCGCGGCTTTCGGTTTCGGCTGCTTCCTGTGCCTCACTCGCCTTGAGCAGTTCGTTGAATCGCGGTCCGACCTTGGCGATGAGGTGCACACTTGCAAGGCTGAACCCGATGGCGATGAAGGCGAAGAGATACTTCATCGGCATCGACCATCCCGAGTTGAGCGCAGTGGCGATGGGCCAGCCAACGATGCCCGCGGCCGCACCGAGTCCGGCACACGGCAGCAGGATCAGCCACAGCTGCTGGGCACCCTTGAGTCGCCGGTAGAGGAAGAACGTCAGCGTGCCACCGAGGGTGACGTTGAGTCCGTCGATCGCGGCCCACCACACGGGGAATCCGGCGATCATCATTGGTCCGTCGCCGTAGAACTGGATGATTCCGAGCCAACCCGAGAGTCCGATGGCGGTGAAATCGACGACAAGAACGCCCAAGTAGAGCAACCAGATCACCTTGGTGGAGTACCACCGCTCGAAGACTCGCGCGAGGACGTAATGCAGTCCGCCGCAGAACCACGCGTAGCCGATGAACACGAACATGGGCACGAAGCGTTCGTAGGCGATGAAGGTGGGCAGGTTCTGGTCAACGGGCCATCCGACCAGGATGATGTTGTCGAGCCAGGACTCCATCAGACCCGAGATGCCGCCGCCGATCAGCAGCATGAGTAGTGCAGGGCCCTTCTTCCTTTCGCTGATCAGCCACCAGAATAGGAAGCCCAGGGTAATGAGCGTCATCAGGACGGTGAAAACGATCAACGCGGTTTGTGGCGTTGTCCGTATTGGCATGTCGGGGATTGTGTCGAGCATGACTAGCGAGACTCCTCATAGTTGGTATCAGAGTGTGAAGTACACGACGTGATGATCTGACTATAGGACGCATTTCACCGAATTCCAAGACTAGATACAAATTTTGCGTAACTCCACGGTGAATGACGCGCTACCATGCCAGATGGATGCTGGTCATGGCGGTGACGAATCGACCTGCCGACCGGCCCATCCGGTCCGAGCTCATATGCCGGCACGTCTCTGTATTTCCACCCGTGAAGGACGGTCAACTGTGTCTCTGCTATCGAATAGTGCTGTGCAAGTGGGAGTTTCCCGTCGCATTCACTGGAACAGTCACGTGGAGCGGCATGCCGCGATGCAACCCGATCGCGTGGCGATGCGTTTTGAAGGCGCAAGCACGACGTGGGCACAATTGGCCACTCGCGTGAGTATGTTGTCCGACGCTTTCGCGCAGCGGGGTGTGGGCGCGGGGGACCGGGTGGCCGTCATCATGGGAAACAGGCCTGAGTTCATCGAGACGGTGCTGGCTACGAACCGCCTCGGTGCGATCGCTGTACCGGTTAATTTCCGCCTCACGGGCCCGGAAGCCGCCTACATCGTCAACGACTGCGGAGCAATCCTCGCGGTAGTCGATGAGTTCGGCTTGCCGATCATCACCGCGGCATTGCCGGAGGTTGATCAGACAATCCAGGTCGTTGTCGCCGACGCGGAGTGCGATGGTTTCGAGTCGTATGCCGAGGTGGTGAGCGATGGCACGTTGCGGCAGGCTGTCGATGTGCCGGAGGAGTCGGCGGCGTTGATCATGTACACCTCGGGGACGACCGGCAGACCGAAAGGCGCGGTGCTGTCCCATCTGAACTTGCAGGCGCAGGCGGTTACGCTCATGCGCGCCTTTGACTACATCGATGAGGCGGAGACCAACCTGATCGCCTCGCCGCTGTTTCATATCGGCGCAATCGGTTCGGTGGTTCCGACCATCTTCGTCGGCGGCACCCTCGTAATCATGCCTACCGGAGCGTTCGACGCGACCCACCTTGTCGATCTGCTGGACACGGAATCTGTGACCAGTGTCTTCTTGGTACCCACGCAATGGCAGGCCGTGTGCGAATCGCGCTCAGTGACTACCCGCAGTCTCCCCAGACTGCGCGTTCTGGGATGGGGTGCGGCACCGGCGTCAGACACATTGCTGCGGAACATGTCCCGCACGTTTCCTGGGGCACGTCGGATTGCACTGTTCGGGCAGACCGAGATGTCTCCCGTGACGTGTGTGCTGCACGACGGGGACGCATTGGAGAAGCTGGGGTCCGTCGGTAAACCGGTCAGTACGGTGGCAATGCGAGTGGTCGACGCGCAGATGAATGATGTGGCCACCGGTGAGGTCGGTGAGATCGTCTACCGCGGACCAGGTTTGATGCTCGGCTACTGGAACAACCCTGCAGCCACCGAGGAAGCCTTGCGCGGTGGCTGGTTTCACTCGGGAGACCTGGTGCGCGTCGACGGCGAGGGCTTCGTCTACGTCGTCGACCGGGCCAAGGACATGATCATCTCTGGTGGCGAGAATATCTACTGTGCGGAGGTCGAGAATGTTCTCAGTGCGCACCCCGATATCGCCGAAGTGAGCCTCGTCGGACAACCGGATCCGAGGTGGGGTGAGACGCCGGTGGCATTCCTGGTCCTACGGCCGGGGGCGCACGCTCCGAGCATTGAGACGTTGCGCTCCTGGGCGGCATCATCGTTGGCGAAGTACAAGTTGCCGACCACGGCAGAAGTGGTGGAAACACTGCCGCGCAACGCTTCTGGCAAGGTTCTGAAGGATCGCCTGCGCGCGTCGGTGACCACCGGTAGCGTCGGCTGACGCCGGAACGCGGGAATGATCCACCCTGGCATCCAGGGTGGATCATTCCCGCGATAGGTGATTACGGCACGTTGACGCCGGCCACCGGCTTGGGTTGCGGCGAGCTCGACTCTCCGACCTCGACCGATGCGTTACCCAAATAGGCGGTCCTGACGTTGTCGTCGGCGCCGACATCCGCGGGGTCGCCATGGAAAATGGTGCGTCCGAAATCCAAGACGTGGACGGTGTCCGAGGTGCGGAGCACCATCGCGACGTCATGCTCGATCAGCAGAACGCCCATGCCCCACTCGTCGGCGAGACGACGGATCAGGTGCCCGAGTTCCTCGGTCTCGGTCGCGTCGAGCCCTGCGCCTGGTTCGTCGAGGAGCATCACTGACGGCGACATCGCAACGGTTCTCGCGATGGCGACCCTGCGTCGTTGACCGAAGGACAATTCATCGAGTCGCCGATCCAGGAACTCGCCGAGTTCCAGTTCATCAACGGCGGCGCGTGCGGTGGGCGACAGGCTGCCTGGCCGCGGCCAGATCAAGTCGATCAGGTAGGAGCGACGACTTCGTTCGTCACAGGCCGCGAGGAGGTTCTCGCGAACGGTGAGTTCGTCGAAGAGTTCCAGGCTCTGGAATGTTCTACCGAGACCCGCCCGGGCCCGTCGGGATGCCGACCAGCCGGTGATGTCCTCGTCACCGAGAAGGATTGTGCCTTCAGGATTCACATATCCGGTGATCGCATCGATCAGGGTGGTCTTCCCCGCGCCGTTGGGCCCCAAGAGGCCAAGGACCTTGCCGGGTTCCACAGTGAGGGTGACCTCTGAGAGTGCGGTGACACCCCCGAAACGTTGCGTCAATCCAGTGACCTGGAGCGTCTGCTGCGGCACGGGAACCTTATTGCCGGCGGACTCCACTCCGGGGACGGAACTGCGCTCACGGATGCGCGCCGGGATGAGTCCGGTCACCGCCGCTGCGATGCCATTCTGGTTGACAATCAACAAGACAAGCAGGATGAGCCCACCGACCAGGGGCACGTAATCCTCGAACCCGCCGCTGGAGAGATCGCCCACGAGAACGACACCCAGGCCGCCGGTCACGAGGAGCGTGCCCCAGATCGGGCCGCACACCCAGCCGATGCCACCGATGACCGCGGCGGTCAGCACCGCGATGGAGGTGAATGGGCCGAAGAGGTCGGGATAGAGGATCGTGGTGTAGGAGAACGCCAGCAACACTCCGCCGAGGCCGGCGATCGCAGCGGACAGTGAGAATGCGTAGAGCTTGGTTGCAAAGACGTTGATACCCAACGACGCTGCGGCCCGCTCATTGGAGCGTACGGTCAGCAGACGCCGTCCGGTCGCTCCTCGGCGCAGGTTGGCCACGATCACCGAGGTCAGCGCGAACGCCAACACGGTCATCGTCGCGTAGTTGTTCATATGGAGGACCGGTTCGATCGAGATACCCAAGATCTCTTGCGGGACGATGCTGGTTCCGCTGGTGCCGCCGGTGAAGCTGCTGTTGTTGAACAGAACCGAGAACAAGGCGAATCCGAGGCCGAATGTGACGACCGTGAGGTTGATGCCCCGGGTCCGCAGCGCGGGCAGGCCGAACACGAGTCCGGCGATACCTGCCGCGAGTACGCCGATGACCAGTGCTGGGACAAACGGCCACCCGTGGTCGGCCGCCAGTCGGCTGGCGGCCCAGGCACCCACTCCGGCGAGGGCCATCTGCGCGAGCGAGAGCTGCCCTGCATATCCGGTCAGCACGACGATCGAGAGCACAACTATCCCGATTGACGCCGACACCACCATCGCCTGCATGGCACTGTCATCGAACACGAACCGTACCAACACTATTGCTGCCACGGTCAAAGCGACCACGACCAAAGGACGGATGCGGCCGGTACCGACGCTGGGCAATCTGTCGGTCGACGTTCCGCGGACGGGCAGCCCCTTGCCGCGGACGATGAGGAGGATGACGATGAAGATGAATGGAATGGCATCGGCAAGACCGGTCACGTCGATGTAGCGCGTAGACAAGCTCTGCGCTATGCCGATCGCGACGCCGGCGACCGCGGCCAGGGTGAAGGACCGGAACTCGGCGAACAGTGCCGCGGCGAGGGTTCCCACGATCAGCAGCGACAGCGATCCGGTGGAAAAGAATCCGTTGGTCGTCGAGGTGACCAAGGCGCCGGCGAGACCGGCGAGGGCGCCGCCGACACTCCACGTCACGATTGCCAGGAGATCCGGCGACCACCCGAGTGCGGCTGCCGCCCTGGTATTTTCGGCCGATGCGGAGATCGCCAGGCCCAGGCGTGTTCGTGCGCTGATGACGGTCAGGATGAGCACGATGATCACCGCGACGGCGACCAGGTACAACGATTGCCGCCCGATCACCACCGAGCCCAGCGCGACTGTCTTGGTCGACAGGATGGAGTCCATCGACAGCTGACCACCACCATAACGAAGGCGGATCGCCTCGTTGATGACGGTGAGAACGGCGAGCGTGGCGATCACCCGCGACAGCGGGCTCGCCAGACGGAGCGGGCGCATGATCAACAGATGGATCAGCGCGCCGATCACGGCAGTGGCAAGGATCGTCGCCACCAACGCCGGGATCGCTCCCACCTTATGTTCGGTCTGCAGCTCGTACATCAGGTAAGTGCCGAGCAGGGCCATGTGGCCTTGGGCCAGGTTGATGGTTCCAGAGCCGCGATAGATGAGGACCATTCCGGCCGACAGGATCGCGTAGATCGCGCCGATTCCCAGGCCGAGGATGGCGAATTGAACGATGTCGACCACGATCAGGCCTCCAGATAGAGTTTGGCAACGGTCTCAGGCGAGGCACGAAGCTCGTCCGCGGCACCGCTGTAGACGATGCGGCCGCGTCGCATGATGTATGCGCGGTCGGCCTTCTCCAGCGCAAGATTGACATGTTGCTCGACGAGCAGGACCGCGACACCCTCGTCGGCGGCCGCGCGGATAGCGGTCAAGAGTCGCTGCACGATCACCGGTGCAAGTCCGAGTGAAAGCTCGTCGGCCAGAATGACTTTGGGGGAGGCGGCGAGGACACGTCCGAGTGCCAGCATCTGCTGCTGTCCGCCCGACAACAAGCCGGCGGTGCGGTCGAGATGATCGGCGAGCTCGGGAAAGTACTCGAGCGCCGTGTCTGGATCGCCCTGTCCGATGCGGAGATTCTCCCGAACGGTGAGACGACTGAAAATGCACCGCTCCTCGGTGAGCAGGCCCATACCCATGCGGGCACGGCGATGCAGCGGCGCCGAGGTGGCATTTCCCAGGATCTCGACGGTGCCGCCGGAGTTCTTCACGGCCCCGGCCAGCGCCATCAGCGTCGACGTCTTGCCTGCGCCGTTGGCACCCAGGAGAGTGACCACCTCACCTGCAGCGACCTCGATGGAGACATCGCTGACCGCTGCGACGCCGCCGCCGTAGGTCACGGTCAGGTCGTCGGCCCTGATGGCGATCGCCCTGGTCTTCACTGTTGTCGACATGCGACTGAACCTCTCTTGAACTGAAGAAACGAGGGACCAGGGTGACGGGTCATCCGTCACCCTGGTCCGGGGAGCGTCAGCTCGCGAGGGTCCGAAGGTCGACGAACCCGCCATCTTGCACGAGCTTGCCGTCCTTGATCTCGAAGTTGACCACGACCGGGTTGAAGATCCGACTCATACCGGGCAGCGGCAGACCCTTGCTGAAGTTGATCGGCTTGGTCAGTCCGCCGGTGTCGACGGCCGTGGCCTGGTTCATCGCGTCGAGGACAGTCGCGGCGGTGACGTCACCGCTTGTTCCCTCGAGCACCTTCTGCAGCACGACAAACGAGACCCACGTGTTCTGGGTGATCGGGTTACCGAAGTCGAAATCCTCGGGCAGCGCGGACTTTGCCTGGTCCCACGCCGGATCATCGACCGACGGGAACGGGGACAGCGTCCAGGAACCGTTGACGGTGGACGCGAAGTCGGACAAGATCTTCTCGTCGAACGTGCCACCCATGGTGAACATCTTGGTGTTGACGCCCAGCTGCGCTTGGGCTGCGACAAGCGAGGCCATCTGCGAACTCCCGAGCAGGGTGACGTTGCACTCGTGTTCACCCATGGCCTTGGCCGTACCGGCGAAGTCGACGGTCGTCGGAGCCACCTTGATTGAGCTGCTGAACTTCTTGCCTTCCTTGGCCAATGCCTTCTCGGCCACCGGCAGCAGGCCCACGACGCCGGGGGTGTCGAATGCGACGACGGCAATGTCGTCGCCACACTTGGACCCTGCCTGAGTTGCGACAGCGGCCAGCGCGAGCGGACCGGGATAGATCGGGTAGGTGACCTTGGAGCTCATCTGCTTCGCCGACGACGCGAGGTTGCCGATGTAGGGGATACCGGCGGGGTCGACATAGTCCAATGCGCGATCGATGTTCAGCGTATGGCCACCGACAACCGCGGCCACCTTCTCCGACACTGCCTGTCGGCCACAGTTGGCGGTCTCGTTGGGATCCCCCTTGTCGTCGCAGATGACGAGATCCACTTTGTGCCCGGAGATTCCGCCGGTGCTGTTGACCTTGTCAACGAAAGCCTTTGCGACAGTGTCGGTCTTGAAGTCCGTGGAGGTCCCCGTGGACGTGATCGACATGACCTTGATGGGTGTACCCGTGTACGCCACCGACGGCGATGCGGACGACGAATCGCCGGCGGCGTCGTCGCTACAGCCCGCGAGTGCGGCAGCGGCCAACGCGAGTGCGACCGCCCCGCTACCGACCTTGAGTCGAGACAACATGGATGAACTCCTTTGGGATGTGTAGGTCGAGGTGTGACCCGAATGCGGGCAGGCAATCGGTGTGATGCACCTCATGTACCTGGTGGCATGCTGATACTGCACTAAATGCTGACCCTAGTCAACAGTTTGCGTGCTATTCACACCGCAGATGATGAGCAATATGCCATCACGTCGGAGATATCGCGGCAGTATGCGATGCACATGGCTTTTGATTCGGCGATGATGAGCAGCGCCGCGCGCCGTCGATGAGGCGCAAGATATCGCACGTAAACCCTTGCGCCGCAGTGAAAGCACGTGGCGCAAGGGTGCGGCTACCCGCCCTGGGGGCGTCTCAGATGATGTAGGACCAGAGGTAACGGTGGTTGAACACGCGCCAGATCTCGAATGCCTCCGCGCGACGGACGCCGGGGATCGGGCTGATCTGATTGAGGATGACGTCAACGAGAGCGTCGTGGTCCGCCGCGTGGGCCATGACCATCAAGTGATACTCCCCGAACGTGCGGACCACGACGGCCAGCGGATCGAGGGTCAGCAGGTGCTTGGCGACGTCGTCGGTGAGATGCGCGTCGACCCGGATCCCAATGAGTGCAGCGGCGGCCACGCCGAACGCACTCACGTCCGAAATGGCCTGGATACGGATGATGCGTTCGTCCTGCATGCGCTTGATGCGGCTACGGACGGTCCCTTCGGACACGCCCAACTCTGCGGCGATCTTACGATTGCTCTGCCGCGCATTGTCCTGCAGCAGCCTGATGATCTCGACGTCGGTAACGTCGAGAGTCTCCGCCTGGGCGAAGTCATCGGCGGTCATGGGTGCGAAGTCGCCGTCAAGGGAAGCCCACATCGCGTCGAACTTCAGCACCTCGAGAACCAGGTCGCCGCGACTCTCGTCCACGCCCTCCACCTCCAAGAGCGAGCCGGTGAAGACCTCGCCGAGGTGCTGATGATCCTTGGCGATGAAGAACACGATCAGGTCGTAGCTACCGCTGGTCACATTGACGCCCAGCGCCTCCGGTAGGGCGGCGATTTCCGCGGCCACATCGACCGCCGCGCGGCCCTTCACACGTATCAGGGCGATGCAGAGTTCGTTGCGACCAACCGCCTGAGGCGAGACGACGGCGACAACTCGCATCATCGAACTCTGCTCGAGACGCCGAATGCGGTTGGAGATGGTCACCTCGTTGACGCCAAGGGCCTTGGCCAAGGACCGGCTGCCTTCGCGTCCGTCGATCCGGAGGCGCTCGACGAGTGCGTGATCCAACGTGTCGATCTCACGCCCGTTGGTCTTCGTGGACACCAGGTCGTTGGTGTCGGTCATTGAGGGGCCTCCGATCACCACGGACATCTTCACGTGACTGTACCCAAAGCGGCGGGGGAGTTGCGGAAGCGCGCTCGTGCCGCCGGCAGCGCTCTGTTGGGCGGGAACTTCCACACACCCACCGTCCGATAATCAAAATGCAGATTCATAGTGAAAAACTACCACGAGTTATTGACATCGTGATCCCACTCACTGTAGTTTGCGTAGTACCAATCGTGTGACGGTAGCAAGCTTGAGGACTTCCCGGGCACGCTGATTGATTCCGTTACTACAACCGAGGTGAAAGCGATGTCATCGCCCAATGGGCTCGGACGCATAACCGTCGACCGCGACGGGGACGTCCTGATCATCACCATCGACCGGCCCGCGCGCCGCAATGCGTTCGACGGGGCACTGGCGCGCCAGATGGAAGCGGCCATCGACGGATTCGATGCCGGTGACGCCCGCGTAGGCATCATCACCGCCATCGGTCCGACCTTCTCCTCCGGCCAAGACCTCAAAGCGGCGGCGGTCGGAGACCTGGGAGTTACCAAGCGACGGGGAGCCTTTGGTGTGATGGGTAGTCCGCCCACCAAGCCGCTGATCGCCGCACTCGAGGGTGATGCGTTGGGCGGAGGGCTCGAACTCTGCCTTGCGTGCGATCTGATCGTCGCCAGCGAGTCGGTGTCGATGGGGTTGCCGGAGGCCGCGAGAGGCCTGATCGCCGGCGGCGGCGGCCTGTTCCGGCTGCCGAAGCGCATTCCGTTCAATGTCGCAATGGAACTCGTACTCACCGGAGAATCGTTGCCAGCCAGCGAATTTCATCGTCTCGGCTTGGTCAACCGCCTAACGAAACCCGGCGAAGCCCTCAGCGAGGCGTTGACTCTCGCCAAGAAGATCACGGCCTGCGGCCCGGTATCGGTGGCTGCCGCCAAACAGATCGTTCACCAGAGCTGGACCTGGGAGGACGAACGGGCCTGGGACAACCAGTCCGAGTACGTCCAGCAGGTCATGAAGTCCGTAGACCTGCGCGAAGGACTTCAAGCCTTCGCGGAAAAACGTGCACCACAATGGAAAGGCCGCTAGAGACATGTTGACCACACCGACACTGTCGAGTGATTTACTCAAGGGACAGACCGCGATTGTCACTGGCGCGGGCAACGGCATAGGCCGGGCCACCGCCGAGATCCTTGCCGCCAACGGCGCCGCGGTGACCGTCGTCGATCTCGACGCCGACCTCGCCCGGGAAGTGGCCGGCGAACTGGGGCCAGACGCGGACGCCTTCGCTGCCGACCTCACCTCACCGACCGCGGCCGAGGAACTGATCGACCACGTCGCAACCCAGCGAGGCGGGATCGACATCCTGGTCAACGGAGCGGGCTACTTCTGGGATGCCCCCGTACACAAGATGTCCGACGAACAGTTCCAGGCCATGCTCGATATCCATCTCCTGGCTCCGTTCCGGATCTGTCGGGCCGCTGCCCCGCACTTCCGCGACGCGGGAAAACGAGACGCGGCAAACGGGATTCACCACAATCGCAAGGTCGTCATGGTGTCTTCACTGGCCGCCAGCTTCGGGAGCGCCGGAGCCGCAAACTACTCTGCGGCCAAAGCAGGCTTGCTGGGTCTCACCAAAACCCTAGCTATCGAGTGGGGTAGCGCGAATGTGAATGTCAATGCCGTCGCATTCGGCGTGATCCAGACACGTTTCGGGGCACCGCAGTCCGCGCAGCACACGATCACCGTCGACGGCCGAGAGATCGCCCTCGGCGTCCCCGATCGAACGCTCCAAAAAATGGGGCTGGAGGTCGATGCGACCGCCGACATCTATGACACCAAGCCCATCTCCGGGCCGACCCTCGGGCGGACCGGCTCGATTCAAGAAGCAGCCGACGCCATCTTCTGGCTCTGTTCGCCGATGTCGAATTACGTCACCGGCCAGGTGATTCCCGTCAGCGGTGGAGCTCGCGGCGGATTCGACTAGCACCGCTCCGAACGAGTCATGCACGGCAACAACAAGATTGGAAGAACCTATGACGGAACCAGTCGAGTCGGGATCAGCGCCCTTCGCACCCGACGACCCGAACAGCGTGTGCGGTATCGAGGGCGATACCCAACTTACCTGGGCGGAGTGGAACGATCAGGCAAATCGCCTCGCCAACGCTCTGCACGACAGCGGAGTTCGCCCCGGCGATGTGGTGGCAGTCCGCGTGCGCACCCGCCTGGAGTGGTTGACGATCTCACTGGCGGTCGCAAAACTGCACGCCGTCATCGTGGCAGTGAACTATCACCTCACGCCCACCGAAACCGCGTTCATCCTCCGGGACTGCAAGGTCCGCGCCGCCATCGTCGACGACGCCGACCCCGCACCCCTGGTCGAGCATTGGCGGGCACTCGACCTGGCGGTCATCGTGTCCCTCGACTCCGTCGTCGATGGGACCGCCGGATACGACTCCATGCTGACCAACGGAGACAACACCCATCGTCCCGCAGCCGATCTCGCACGTCTGATCATCTATTCGTCGGGTACCACCGGCTCACCGAAGGGCGCACCGTTCGGCAACTGGCAGAACCCACCCGACGAGCAGGTATTGCGTGAGTACCAGCGGTCGTTGGCATTCGACGGCGGATGCGGCGGCCCGGGCAACCGGATGCTCATCAACCTTCCCATGCACCACGGAAGCGGCCCCGGATATGCCCGGGTCTCATTGGCCACCGGGGGTTCGGTGGTGTTTGCACGACGCTTCGACGCCGAGGAGACGCTCGCCCTCATCGAGCGACACCAGATCACCCATTGGATCGCGGTGCCCACCATGCTCGAACGCATCTTCAAACTGCCCGCCGAGACCCTCGACCGCTACGACGTCTCATCGCTGCGCTTCCTGCAAGGCGGAGCGGCGCCCTTCTCCGTAAGCCTCAAGCAGGCGTGCAACGACTACTTCGGCCCCGTGCTCTACGAGACCTACGGTGCAACCGAGTGCGGCATGATCGCCGGTGCCACACCGAGCGACCTCGCAAGCCACCCCGGAACGTCGGGACGTCCGTTCCGGCACGTCGATGTACGCATCGTCGACGCGGATGGGAACCCCGTCACGACCGGCACGGCAGGCGAAATCTGTGTGCTCAGTCCCCAGGTGATCGGCGGATACATCGGTCGTGGACCGCTCGGGTCGGACAAGATCGATGCCGACGGCTACTACCACACCGGAGACGTCGGCTACCTCGACGAGGATGGGTTGCTCTACATCTCCGACCGAATCATCGACATGATCATCTCCGGTGGTGTGAACATCTACCCGGCCGAGATCGAAGCCGTCATCGCCACCCACCCGGACGTCATCAACGTGGCCGTCATCGGCGTGCCCGACGACGATCGCGGCGAACAGCCGCTGGCCTTCATCGAGACTCGACCCGGCGCGGAGGTCACCGACCGCGACATCGCCGAGTTCTGCGCGGGAAAACTCGCGAAGTACAAGTGGCCCCGGCACATCGAGTTCATCGATGAGATCCCCACGAACTCAATGGGTAAGTCGCTCAAGCGAGAGCTGCGTGACCGGGCGCCGAAACGGGTCACGGCATGACGACCACCAAGCGGTCAGCCGAACCGCTGGTCTACGACATAGCCGAGGACGGCCGGCCCATCCTCACCGGCGTCCGTGATACGAGCGGACACATATCGTTTCCTTATCAGCAATTCGGATCGCTGTGCAACGGCGACCACGACGCCCAACTGACGCCAGTCGACCTCAGCGGCCGTGGCCGGGTCCAGGCGGCCGTGACAATCGAGCATCACGCCGATCCCGATGTCCGGACCCCGTTCACCCTCGCCGACATCATCCTCGACGAAGGCCCGGTCGTGCGCGGCGTTCTCACCGCGACCGTCGACGGCTTTGTGGGCACCCTCGTCGAGGCCACGACCGAGCCGATCGTGCGCGCCGATGAGACGCTGTACGAGTTGCGCTTCCACGCCGTCGGGGGCGAAGAACAATGACCCGACACTTGGCGCAGATGGACCCGGTATACGTCGCCGGGGTCGGACTTCATCGATTCGGCCCAGCCAGCCAGACACCGTACGTCCAGTTGGGGTTGACCGCCGTCCGATCGGCATTGGCCGATGCCGAGGTCGACTGGCCAGACGTGCAGTCCACCTACACCGGCACCGCCATGCTCGGCATGGCTGTCTCGAGACCCATGCTGCGACACCTCGGCGTCAGCGGAGCGCCGATGACACAAGTGGAAAATGCCTCTGCCTCAGGCTCTTCGGCTTTCCGATTGGCGTGTCTCGAGGTGGCGAGCGGAATCAGCGACATCGCACTGGCGGTCGGTGTCGACAAACCTGCTCGGGTGCGCAATGCCCGGACCATCGCCGGGACACCGGAACTCTCGGCCCACCGCGTCGAACCGGTCACCCACTATGCTCTTCTGGCCGAGCAGTACATGAACGATTTCGGGGTCACCGCGGAGGAAGTCGCCGCGGTGGCGGCCAAGAACTTCTCGAACGCCGCACTCAACCCGAATGCGCACCGACAGACCGCGTATTCGGTCGATGAGATCCTTTCGGCACGAAGAATTTCCGGAGTACTCACGAAATTGCAGTGCTGTCCGGTCGGTGAGGGTGGGGCAGCGGTCGTCGTGGTCTCCGACTCGGCCATCGACCGGATGGGTCTCGACCGCTCACGGTGTGTCCGCGTCGTGGCGTCCGTCCAGCGAAGTGAGCAACTCTACGGCGCAAAGAGTTTCGACGCCGAGCTGACCCGCGAGACCGCGAATATCGCCTTCGAGCAGTCAGGGATCGGTCCATCCGACCTCGATCTCGTCGAACTCCACGACGCCTTCAGCATCGAGGAACTGCAATACCTCGAAGCCATGGGTATCGCCGGAGAAGGCCTTGCCGCCAAGGAATTGGCCGCCGGCGCATTCAACCGTGGCGGGCGAGTTGCGGTGAACACCTCCGGCGGGCTCTTGGGTTCCGGGCATCCCGTGGGCCCCACCGGCATAGCGCAGATCGCCGAGTTGACCACCCAGATCCGCGGGGACGCCGGCCCCCGGCAACACCCCGGCGCCCGAACCGGCTTGGCGCACATGGTCGGCCTCGGCGCAGTGTGCGCCGTCCACATCCTGCAGGGCAGCCAATCTCCCTGCTGATCACGACATACCGAGTCACAACCACTGAAAGGAACAGTCATGGCTCCCGTTACCCATCTCCCACCCCTCACTGGGGTCAGCGCGCCGATGCGCTTCGAAGCGACCGTCGAGGACTGCCTGGTCGAAGGAGACATTCCCGAATCGCTGCGCGGTGTGTTTGCCGTCGTCGGCAAAACGTGGAAATACCCTCAGCCACAGGGGAGCTTCGCGCAGCAGTCCAAGGACGGCATGGTTCAGGCCTACCTGTTCGAGAACGGCCGTGTGACCTACTCGAACCGGTGGGTGCGGACCCCGAAGTTCGAACTCGAGGCCAAATACCATCGCGGACTCTTCGAATACGAGGACGCGTGGGGCGACTGGCGCGACACGTGCATGTACCCCAAAAGCGGCGACGGCCGGGTCACCGACGGGGTGCCCTCGGGCGTGGCCGGCACCAACATCTTCCCCTGGTACGGGCTGGCCGGCGGTGCTCTGCTGACTGCGAACGAACTCGGTATCGTGCCTATGGAGATGGACCCCTGCACTCTCGAAACCAAGGGCATCATCGACTGGGGCTATCAACTGGCCCCCGGCCTCGCCGGCACACCGTCGTTCACCGCGCATCCCAAGTGGGATCACGAGACGGGCGAGGTCTACGGATGGACCTACGGCACCAACCCCGACGGCTACATCACCATGCATTTCGTCCAACCCGATGGACGGGTGAAAACGCGCACCCTGGACGAGGTTCCCTACGCCGCGGCAGTCCACGATGGGTGGCTGACCGAGAACTACCTGATCCTGCCGGTCACCCCGTGGTACGCCGACCCTCAGCGGCCGCTGACCCAAGACCTCGGCATGCACAACTGGGATCCGAGCAAGCCGTCGTGCCTGGTGCTCGTGCCCCGCAGTCTCGAGGGTGAGATCAAATACATCTACACCGATTTCGACGCCGAGTTCGTGCTGCACACCGTCGGTGCGCACGAGCGCAACGGGAAGATCTACTTGGAGGGTCCGCTCTATGACCGTCCTCCGTTCCCGCTGAACTTCGAGGATCTCCCCAAGGGTGCCGACTATCCGCCGTTCCCGGCGGCGGTCTACGGCCGATGGGTTCTCGACACACAGTTGGGCAAGATCGTCTCCGAGCGTCTCGACGACGTGCCCTGCGAGTTGCCCAAGATGGACGAACGCTTCTACGGCAAGAACTTCGAGAACGGCTTCTACCTCGCCGGCGGTAACGCCAATCTGTTGGCGTTCAACACCATCGTCCACCGCAACGTGGTCACCGGCGAACAGAAATCCTTCACCTACAAGAGTGCCGACGACGTCACCGTGGTCGAACCCACCTTCGCACCCCGCTACTACGGCGCACCCGAAGGCGACGGCTACCTCCTCGCCCCGGCGATTCTGCACAGCGAACGGCTCTCGGAACTGCTGATCTTCGACACCGCCGACATCTCGCGCGGCCCACTGGCCACAGTCAAACTGCCCTTCCAGACCGGATGGATCTCCCACGGCCACTACATGGACTTCAACCACGTGGCCAAACTGCAGGGAATCTGACCCACCCCACCCGAAGCCCGGGCAGGACCGGACCACGCCCGTGCGGCCCTGCGCGGTCGCTGACGCGGCATGTGTGGCCGCCGAACACCACAGGAGTAGACGATGGGCGACCACACCCAGTCCAGCATCACCATCCCACCTGAAGCATCAGATCTCGATCAGTGCACCTTGTTCATCGACGGAGCCTGGGCAGAGTCGATCGACGGCACCACGCATACGTTGATCGAAGCCGCGACAGAGCAACCGTTCGCCTCGAGTGTTCTGGGCGGCCGCCGCGACATCGATGCTGCCGTCGCCGCCGCACGGCGGGCGCTCACCGGTCCGTGGACGAACTATTCCGCTGTCGAACGAGGGGAGGCCCTCGGTCGGTTCGCTGCCGCGCTGCATGCGCGCGGCGACTCGACCGCCGAGCTCGTCAGCCGCGAGAACGGCATGCCGATCACCTTGTCACGTGTCGTCAACGGCATGGCACCGGCTGCGATCGCCGGATTCTATGCGCAACTGGTGACGCAGTTGACCCTTCGAGAGGAACGGCCGAGTCCCACCGGAGGCAGCACGGTCGTCACCCGCCGCCCGGCCGGCGTCGTGGCCGCGGTGACCCCATGGAACTATCCGCAGCCGTTGGCAATCATGAAGCTGGCGCCGGCGCTCGCGGCCGGCTGCACCGTCGTGCTGAAACCACCGCCCGAAACGGCCTGCGACGCTTTCGCGTTCGCCGAGGCGGCCGAATCCGCCGGCCTTCCCGCCGGTGTCGTGAACGTCGTACCCGGAGGGCGAGAGACCGGAGTCGCGCTGGTCGAACACCCAGGGGTGGACAAGGTGGCCTTCACCGGCTCCACACCTGCCGGACGCGCCATCGGCGCTACCGCCGGGAAGCTGTTACGGCCGGCCACACTGGAATTGGGCGGCAAGTCGGTGTCCCTGGTCGCCGACGACGCCGACCTCGAACTGTTCGGCAACAAATTGCTCGATGTCTCACTACGCAACAATGGACAGACGTGCCACGCCGCAACCCGGATTCTCGCTCCGCGCAGCCGGTATGACGAAGTGGTGGAGGTCGTCACCAGTACCGTTGCCGAACTGCGAGTCGGTGATCCCCTCGATCCCGACACACAGGTCGGCCCACTGGTCTCCGCCGCGCAGCGCGACCGAGTACTCGACTACATCGAGCGCGGAAAGGCCTCCGCAAAACTCGCGACCGGAGGTTCGATGCCCGATCGTGCCGGATGGTATGTCGACCCGACTGTGTTCATTGACGTCGACAACAGCTCGGTCATTGCGCAGGAAGAGATCTTCGGGCCGGTGCTCACCGTGATCTCCTACGACGACGACGAGCACGCCATCGCCCTCGCCAACGATTCCGACTACGGCCTCGGCGGGGTCGTCTGGAGCGCCGACACCGAACGCGCGATGGCACTCGCCGAACGCATCGACAGCGGGACAGTCGGCATCAATCACTATGAACTACACCTCAACGCGCCCTTCGGCGGCGTCAAGAACTCGGGCATCGGACGCGAACTGGGAGCAGAGGGTCTCGACCCCTACCTCATTGCGAAATCCATCTACCGCCCGGCGAACTGAGAGAGATCCAGTGTCATCACTACAACAGTCACGACCGCTCGACGGCATCCGCGTCCTCGACCTCACCGCTAACGTCGCCGGGCCCTTGGCCTGCCAGGTCCTCACCGATCTCGGCGCCCAGGTGATCAAGGTCGAGCCGCCCGGCGGTGAAGCCGCCAGGCGAATCACCGCTACCGCACGAGGTGCCGAACACGTCACTCCCTACTTCTCACCCAACAATCGCGGCAAGCTGTCCGTTGAACTCGCATTGGGGAGCACCGATGGTGCCGCAGCCCTGACCGACATGATCCGGAACGCCGACGTCATCGTCCAGGGCATGCGCCCGGGCGCCATGGCGCGACGGGGCTTCGGACCCGATGAGGTCGCGGCCATCAACCCCCGATGCATCTACGCGTCGTTGTCCGCCTATGGCGGTGGCAGCGAGCTCCAGGATCGTCCCGGCATCGACATGATGGTGCAAGCCGAAGCCGGCTGTCTCAGTGGCCAACCCAAAGGAAGGACACCTCGACTGATTCCGTTTCAGCTCGTCGACAGCGCGACTGGACACGTACTCGCGCAGGCCGTTCTCGCTGCGCTGCTGCACCGTGAGCGGGCCGGAGTTGTCAACCGGGTCGACGTGTCGCTCTACGACGTCGCGTGCAGCCTGCAGGCCAACTTCCTGACCCTGCAGATGAACTTGCCGCCGAAACCGGCTCAAGCACAGGAGGACTCCACCAAGGAGCGCCGCGCCGTCGCCGTCGAGCCGTCCGGTGTGTATCCGACTTCCGACGGCGACATCGTCCTCGCAGCCTATGTTCCCGCGCACTGGAGTCGCCTCGTCGGACTCATCGGTTCGCCAGAACTCGCGGCCGATAACCGATTCGTCGACCAGGCGGCCCGATCCGTCAATGCACAGGCACTGCGTGAGGTCCTCACCCAGGCCTTGGCCGCCCGTGGCGCAGACGAGTGGGTGGAGCTTTTCGACAAGGCCGGGCTGATGGCCGCGCGTATCAATTCGTGGGCCGACGTCATCGACTCCGACATCTTTGCCGACCGCCATCTCCGAGTCTCCGCCGAGCAGGATGGGCGACGTGTCGATGTGCTGCGCACACCGGCCAGATACTCGTCGTTCAGCACAACCACGGAAACCAGGATTCCTGCTCGCGCCGAACACTCATCCCTTCTTGCCGACCGCACGGATGCGGCTCGTGTGCGCAGTACGGTCTGATGAACGTCGAAAGTCAGTCGCCACCGCCGGCCGTATCCGGTACAGAATCAATGGCTCGGTTCCTCAGCCTATTCAGCAGATTCGGGCACTTGTTGGAGTACGCCGTGGCCCGGGCCTTTGCAGACCCGGAGGTCCGACAGTGACGGGCGCAGCGATAGTCGGACTGGGCATGAGCGACCTGGGCAAAGTCTACGGCCGCACAGCCGACTTCGCCGCCACCGCCGTTCGACGTGCGGTCGCCGATGCCGGACTGTCGATGAGCGATGTCGACGGACTGCTCGTGAGTTCCGGGATGAAACAAGAGTTGGACCCGCGGTTCGCCGGTGTACTGGGACTACACGAGTTGAACACGCTCGCGTCGATCAATGCGTTCGGCGCCAGCGCCGGGACTATGGTCGCCAACGCCACGCAAGCCATCTCCGACGGAACTGCTTCGACGGTGGTGTGCGTCTTCGCGGATACGCCGTTACGGGAGGGGCGTCGAGCGGGGAGTTCGTGGAGTACCCAGGCACGGGAACTCGCCGGTTTCGCCGGGTGGCAGACCGCCACCGGCGCGGTCACACCCAACATCCTGTACGCACTGGCGGCGCGCAGACACCTCGAGGCCTACGGCACCACCACCGAGCAACTCGCGGAAATCGCGGTCAGCCAACGCAAGTGGGCAGCAGGTAATCCGCTTGCCCAGCTTCGTGATCCGATGACCGTGGCCGACCACCATGAGTCGCCGTGGGTCGCCGATCCGCTGCGTCGGCTGGATTGCTGCTTGGTCAGCAACGGTGCCATCGCTGTCGTGGTGACCGCCGCGGACCGGGCCCCACAGTTGGCGCAGCCGCCCGTTCATGTTCTCGGGTACGGCCAGGGCCACCGACCGCGCCGAATGGCGCGTGACTCGACGTGGGGTGTGGAGACCGGTGCCGTTGAGTCGGGGCGCAGAGCGATGGCTCGTGCCGGTGTCAGCCACGCCGACATTGATTTCCTCGAACTCTACGACTGCTACACCTACACCGTTCTGGTGACGCTCGAGGACTACGGATTCTGCGCGAAAGGTGAAGGGGGCGCGTTCGTCGAGGGAGGACGGCTCGCGCCCGGCGGCGCGTTGCCGTGCAACACCGGGGGAGGACAGCTGTCGGGGTACTACATGTGGGGATTCACACCACTGAGTGAAGCCATCATTCAGCTGCGCGGCCACGGTGGTGACCGCCAAGTACCACGCCACGGCGTCGCCATGGTCAGCGGAAACGGCGGAATCCTCGAATATCACTCGACGCTGGTGCTCGGCACGGAGGCGGCATGACACAGACCGACAGCGCTATCGCAGAGTCGGATTGGCCGCATCCCTTTCCCACACCGGTGCGGCGAACTGACGGCAGCGCCGCGTTCTTCGACGCCGCTCATGAAGGTCGAGTGCAGGTACTCAGATGCACGACGTGCGGCAACCATGGTTCTCCACTCGACTCGGTCTGCGCGCAGTGCGGGGCAACGCAGTTCGATTCCGAGCTCGCCGTCGGATCAGGCACCGTCGTGTGCTGGGCTGTCGTGCATCGGTCGCCGCTGCCGGATGTGACCGGCCCCTACCGCGTGGCGATCGTGGAATTGCTTGAAGGACCGTGGCTTTCGGTTCGCGTGCTGGGCGACCATGACGAGCCGCTAGTGGTGGGGGACCAGGTCACCTTCGTGGCCGTGCCCAGCGGCATGGCCGGAGAGGGCGAACCCGTGCTGGCGGTCGTCACCGCGCAGACCGATTGAGAGCGCGAATCGCCCCGCCTCGTCGTATCTTGACGTCGCCGTACGCCAATTATGTTATCCAACAGAGAGTCCCCACGATGGCCATCCCGTCAACCCAGGCGGTAGTCTTACGCATGGAGAATTCGCGACCCCGATCTTGGAATCGGTCGTGCAGTCCGAGGCTGTCGAGATCAGCCTCGGACTTGCCCAGCGCGCCACAGGCACATTCACCCAGACTGTTGAGCGCAGTTCTCGTCGATTCATGCACGCCTTCAACCTGCCGGCCGCCAGCGACATCAATCGCATCCTCATCCACGTCGCCTCGCTGGAACGCACGGTCCGCACACTGAACAATAACGTCGACGACCTACTTCGGGAGCAGCAGCGATGACGATCTCCCTGCCCGGCATCGGTGACATCGAAGAGCGAATCCGCCAGATCGGCGCAGGCCTCGACGCAACTGGAGATTACATCCGAAATGCGCTGCTGCACTTCAGTGGTGTGCGGGAGGCAGAGGTTGCCGCCTCACCTCGGGAGGTGGTCTGGAGCCGCGACAAGGCCCGACTCTTCCGGTACGAGTCGACCCAGCGTCGACATGCAACCCCGGTGCTGCTCGTGATGAGTCTCGTCACCAAACCCACTATCTTCGACCTCACGCCGCGCCACAGCCTGGTGCGTTCCTTGCTGGACGACGGGCATGACGTCTTCATGCTCGACTGGGGTGTGCCCGACGCCGTCGACGCAGGTAACACTCTCGAGACCTACAGCGACGACTATCTTCCCCGAGCGATCGAGCGGTGCGTTCAGGTTTCCGGCAACTCTGATGTGTCGGTGCTCGGCTACTGCCTCGGCGGCGTGCTTACGATGCTGACCGCAGCGGCGCGCCCGGAACTGCCCATCGCGTCGATGGTCCTGCTGGCCACGCCCGTCAACTTTCATGAACTCGGACCCGGCATACGGATGCTGGCGCGCGGCCGAGTCAGCGTCGATGATCTGCTCGACGTCACCGGAAACGTCGCGCCCGACACCCTGGTTGCCGGCTTCACGCTGGTTCAACCAGCGATGGACATAGCAACCTATAATTCTCTGTGGCACAGCTTCTTTGACGAGCGTTCACTCGTACGCCCACCAGGCCATCGTCGCCAACCCATTTGACCCAGCCCAGCCACGACAGTCAAACGTCAGAACGGCTCGCAACGCATGACCTCGACAACCGGTCACGGATTACTTTCGTCACGGTGACGTTTCTCGTCCTCACTGAGTGGCCGACTGATCGGGTAGCGGGTAGCCTTCTGACTTCCAATTACACCGAAAGTGACACGGTCACAGGGACATTGATCCGCAGCCAGCTCCAACACGCATTTATCGTCAATTCTCGCGCAGAGCAACTGAGAGCCTGACCGTAAGCAAACGTTGCCAACTTTCGGCTCCTTTTTGCCAACTCGTTGCACATTCGCCAATTTCGATGCTTGTCCGATTCAGAAATAGGTGAGACCAAGCCGGGCTTGTGACCTGGCAACTCTCACCTCTCCCTGGACGTTCGCACCGCTAAGTGTCTGTAGAGACATGAGAGTGTCGGACGGATTTCCATAAAGACGTGCGAGTGTCGAACTCCAAGATGCACGAGCACGAAGTGCTGTCCGATCCCGATAATGGTGACAGTCGACGGACCTCGAGACCAGGAAGCTGTCACGTCGCGCCGGACATTCGCGTTGCTAACCATCCACGATAACGTGCGAGTGTAGGACAAGAATCCAGAACGGCGCGAGAGTGTCAATCTCACCCGCCCGCCGGAAGTTGCATGCGCGCTCCTCGAACAGGCTGACGGACAGCTGGCTGTCGGCGAGAATCAGGTCACGCAACTCTGTTTACTGGCGCATAGCGACAAGCACAGGTTGGAGACTTAGCTCTGCCGCTTGCACAACGAGGCGCGTTGCGGTGGGGGTTTCCTCGGTCGGTTCGTCCCCACCTACCGGAAGCTGCTCGGCGGGTAGTGGGAGCAACTCATCTGGTAGAGGAGTTGACACCGCCGTTGCTATCTTCTGGTAAGGAAGTTCGACCTCATCCTCCGGCCCGGTCGCTTCGATCTGATTCTGCGATGCGATATCGATAGATCTCGATAGGTCTTCAAGTTGTCGGCCGAGGAAGCTGGCCAGACTTTCCGGCTCAGAGTCAATGAGGGGTGAAATTGTGCTTACAACGGCTTCATTGAATCCGGCTTGAGAGGGCTGGGAGGGCCGGGAAAATGCTTGCACTGTGTACGGACTCGCCGTGTCGTATGCAAACACATGCCTGTCGCCTTCGTCGATCATTCCAAGCAGTGACGGCTTGACGAATACACTGTGGTCATAGACCGTCCCAGCGAAGATGTGTCGACGGAGAGCATTATTCGTGTAGAACGCTGGCGAAGCGTAGAAGACCTCGGTTTTACGCACCCGTTCGAGCTCGATGAGTACATTATGCTGAATACAGCCATTCGAGGTGACGTCCGATTTCACATGAAATCGGTAGAATGGCGGAACCATGGGAGGGCTCTGACTCGCCCCTCTTGTCCATAGCAGTTGGGGGACTTTATGTTGGAAATAGTACATACCCCATCGAGCTGTTACACCTAGATCGTATCCTAGGTCTGCCTCATCCCTGAGTGTCGGCAGCAGTGGCACTGCGTCGAGCCCTGGCGGCCCGAGGCTCCTGAACGCTTCGGTGATTTCGTTGTTTACATGCTGTGCATACGTAGCCTCATTGAATTCTGTTGACTTTGGCACCTGAACCTCCTTCTGCTAGTCATGTTGAGCGTCTTGGGTACTCGTGGCAGGTCCCCGATAACCGGCCCAGTCAGTTCTAGAGCCAGTTCCTACTTGCAGTTGATCAGTCGAACTCACAGCCCACGGGGTGATGCC
>NZ_JBCLVJ010000030.1:0-5645 GCF_048537925.1 Gordonia sp. CPCC 205515
TGGCGGCGACGCCACCAACAACGAGCCCGACTCTGCCATCAAAACCGCAGGTCAAAACCTCAATGAACCCAATCTACGGCTGTAGTACTAGTGCCCCGAGTTTGAGGGTTTTAAGCAGACCGATCATGTCGGCGCCCACGGGCTCGGGAACACTAGCGGTGGTGCTCGTGGTGCGGTTGCGGTTGGTGGTCATGAGTCACTCCTGAATGGTGTTGTCGGGGTCGGGAACCAGCGCCAATTGCGTGCCGTTGGTGGCGTATTCGGCGGGGTCGCGGGCAAAGCGTGACGGTCCTGAGCCAGCTGCTGACGGCATGATCGGGGTGGTCTTCTCCATCGCCTGTTGCAGCATCGAGGAGATCTTCGGCACCGCGATGACATCGAAGTCCAGGGCGGTGGCGCACGCGGCGTCAACCGGTCCGGGCCCGTAGGTACCCACCAGGCCGATCAGCATGTACACCGCGCGGACTCGGGTCCACGGGCGTGGATCGTCGACGATACGGGCGGCGTAGATGCCGATATGGGGCCCGTGGTGCTCGCAGGTGGCCACCAGCTTGTTGATGTTGCGCAGTGCGTAGGCGGCTTTGTCGGCGGGATAGTCGTTCGGGTCGGTACTCTGCCCACCGGCGGGATGGCGGGGGTGTTGCTTGACCAACGTGCCGCGGTGATAGAACTTGACCGTCTGGCTGTCGAGGCGCACATCGAGACTCGACCCGATCCACGTCTCAGGCAGCGAGTACAGTGCTCGACCGACTGAGGCGTGAAAATCTCTGTGTACCTTCACTTGTTTGAAGACCGGCACATCGTAGTCGGTCGGTATCGGCAACAGGTGGACACGTTCCTCGGCGTCGAACAACACCGCCGGGGCGGCCGCGGTAGTCCCGTGTATCCGCAACCCGGCGGTCTGTTCACACCACCGCACCGCGGCGGCTTGGGCCGTCTCGAGGCTGCCGAAGTTCTCACCGGCCCAGAAGTTGTTCTGCACGTAGTGAATCGTGCGCTCCACCCGCGGCTTATCCTGGGGAGTCCGGACTCTGGCGGTGTCGGTGACGAACCCGGCGTGCGCGGTGTAGTCCAGCCAGCCTTGGGAGAGGATTGGGTTGACTTTATCGGCCTGGCTGACAATGGGTTTCATGTTGTCGGGGATCAGCACGGTAAACACGCCACCGAAGAACTCCCACGCCGCCGCGCAGCCGGCCAGGATCGCAGATAGCGTTTGGGTGTGCGACAGCCACACGAAGGTGTGCCGCGAGTACACCGCGGTGAACACCAGAGCAAACACTTTGCGGCGCTTCCCTGTTGCCTCATCATGGAGCATCCCGAGGTAGCCGAAATCGATCTGGCACTCCACCCCGGGATCTCCGTCGGCGATCCGCACGGTGGTGGTGGTGCGGCGATACCCGCAGCATTCGGTGGCGAACCGCATCAGCGTGCGATAGGGCACCACACACCCCCGACGGGCCAACAGAATGTGAATCTTGGTCACCGTCAACGGATCTGGCTGATCCTGCGTACCTCCCTTCACCCATGCCGTGATCTCATCGGTGAACGGCACCAACGCTTCCCACGCCTGACCATGACCATTCGGCCGGGCTGGACGCACCCCGGCCACGACCTGACCGATCAACTCATCGGTGATCGCCGACGCTCCGGCATCTCGGGTCAACCCCGCAGCCTGCGCCGCCTCGACATAGCGCCGCACCGTCTTGCGATCCACCCCGGCGTGCGCGGCGATCGTGCGTAGCCCCGGCGCCGGCAACCCCACCGCCAGCCCCAGCCACAACCGCAACACTTCTCTGATCTCTTCCACTGCAACCTCCCGGTAGCCCACGCCGCCGCCCCTTCCGTGACAACTGTCACGACCGAGTCAACGGACAAAATGAAGAACCACCGACGCGCCGCGCCGGTGGTCCCATAACTGGCAATCCAGGTGGTCCCATGCTCATGGCAAACAATCAGCCCAGGGTGGTCCCTTCACGGTGGCAAATGACAAGAATGATGCTCTTTTGAAAGAGAAGCTTCCCAATCCGCTACAGTACTCATTGCAGAAAATGCGGCTAGCACCGAGGACTGACGCATTCGTGGACGACCGGACTGGACATCAGGGTGCCGAACGATCGATTCGTCTGTGAACAAGCAGGGGGACCGGCGAACGGCGAGGCACTGACCTGCGGCTCGCCATCCTGGGTGAAATTCGTGAGCCGAGAATCTTGTCAAAATCCGTGGCGAATGTTCGGCAGAGGGGCTGACCAGCGGCTATTGGGTCTCAATCTTTCGCAAGAGTAGCCGTTGGTGGGCACTCCTTCGGTCGCGCACACGCAATCTTTCCGTATGCCGGTATGCACCACGGTGCGGCTCGCTGACTCTCCTGCCTCAGTGGCAGACCCTGCGCTGAGATGAGTAGGGACCACCGCATGTCACCGCATGTCATCGGCCAGCTTGATGTCCCCGCTGGTGGGCGTCGGTGGCCTCGCGGAATGCACGACTCCCCATCTGGCGGATTCGTCAGCCCCGCCGCGAGTTGCTCGTGGGCGTGTCCTCGATGAACTGGTCCGGTGGTTCAAAGAGTCCTGATTGCTCTGACGAGGGCGTGGCGTGTCCCCTCGACTGGAGTGCCTTATGCCGGCAGTTCGACGATGTCCGTGAAAGACAACCTTGAATCGTGCGAGCGTCCGTTGGCTCGTATCAGCTGACCGTCGGCGACCATCTCGCGAACGACTGATGCCGCTTGGCTCTCTTTGTACACGGTGTTGTGCAACGCGAACTTACGGAGTTTGGCGATAGACGACTGGTTGTCGGGAATCGTGCGGAGATGATCGATGATCAGACGCTTGAGCGGCGCGGTGTTCGGTTCGAATTCAATAGCGAGGGCTTCCTGATTGGGGTCTCGCGGATCTCGGTATCCGACGCCGGCAACGTCGTCGACCTCCCACATGGCTTCCTTCATCTTGGTCAGGCCCTTCTCGTGGGTTGTTCCGAACACCAAGAACAGAGATTGGCCGCGCTTGTCGATGAGCTCGAAGTCCAAGACGTACTGGAATCCGGCCTTTTGAATCGTTCTGCGATACTGCTGTAGTAGCCACCGGTCCTTGTTCTCGCGCGGCTGGGTGGCAACAGCACGCCAGTTGGTGTCGCCAAATACTCTGTCTCCGTGCTCGATCGAGTCAACGGAGGCGAAGCGCGCGAAGTACTGAGGTTGCATGGTTATGATCACTTCGCTGCCCGGATTGTCCGCGAGACGCCGGACTAGATCGAAGGATATTGCTCCTCCCCAAGTGTCGAGCACTGCGAGGATCGGACGTCCCCAGGCTTGCTCACGGGTCAGGACCCGTTGCAGATCTGGCTCGCATTCACCCTTCTCAACCGAGACGTGTACTCCGTGAGCGCTCAGGTCCTCGAGAGGGACAGGCTCGGTTGCCTTCTTCAGCTCGTTGGGTAGCATGTCGATGCAGCGCTGGTCGTGATCGATGAATACGAAACGGATCCCACCGTTCTTGACCTTGGTACGAATTTCCGATTTCGCGACGAGCGCCTTAATCGCGATCACAGGCGATCCCGGCGACCCGTCGAGGTAGATCCCCGGACCCGAGAAGCCTTCAGCGTATGTGATGTCAGCTTCCCAACCATTGACCATGATGGGCATCCATTTGTCGAGGTACTGGGCGTATACAGCGTGCTTGGCCTTGGTGTGCTGATCGGCTGCCCAAGGTACGGGGTTCTTGCCTGCCATCGTATGTAGCTCCAATCTGAGGGCCACGTTTCAGGTCGGATCGGCCCCAAATAACAACATGAGGCAGCGCTCAAGACGCCTGGCGAGCAGCGCATTCCCGACTAATTGTAGAGACGCTTGGCACGCGGCGACGTCCACGACACGAGCATGGGCCGGTGTGACCACTGTGGCGCAAGTGCAATGTTTGCCGGGGAGGGTGCACAATAGGCAACATGGCGAGGCGGCGATGGGAGACACGTGGCAACCGGCACCGCGATTGAGTGGACAGAGGTTACTTGGAACCCAGTCACCGGCTGCGATCGAGTCGCCGCCGGATGCGACAACTGCTATGCCCTGGCGCTCTCAAAACGGCTTAAGGCGATGGGGGCTGAGAAGTATCAGAATGACGGAGACCCGCGAACGTCAGGCCCCGGCTTTGGGGTTACGCTCCATCCTCGTTCATTGCAACAACCTCTGAGATGGCGTTCACCCAAGGTTGTGTTCGTGAACTCGATGAGTGACATGTTCCACGCCAAGGTCCCACTCGAGTTCATACGCGACGTGTTCGACGTGATCCGCGAGACACCTCAGCACACCTACCAGGTGCTCACCAAACGCGCCCACCGAATGGCGAGGATGTCCGATAAGCTCGAATGGCCAGAGAACCTCTGGATGGGTGTTTCGGTCGAGTCGGACGACGTCGTCGACAGGATCGACCATCTGCGCACTGTCCCTGCAGGCAGACGGTTTCTCTCGTGCGAGCCCCTTCTGACAGCGTTGCCTGCACTGAACCTTGACGGCATCGATTGGGTGATTGCCGGCGGCGAGTCCGGACCACGCGCGCGCCCAGTGGATTCGGCGTGGGTCGAAGACATACGTGACCAGTGCGTCGACGCGAGCGTGGCGTTCTTCTTCAAGCAGTGGGGCGGACGAACGCCCAAGGCCAACGGCCGCGAACTTGACGGCCGAACCTGGGACGACATGCCAGTTCTCGCCGCAGCACTCTGACTAAGGCTGCGATCAGTTGTGACGCAGAAACTCGACGATTGTTCGTTTTTCTGTCTGGCCCGTTGACGAACCACCGTGGAAGTAATTGTGTGGGTCGTCGGCCTGGACGGACAAGTGTCGCGACAACACTGACTGAAGTTTTCGTCGTATTGTCGGTGGTCATGCCTAACAAACCTAAGATTGACCTGCTGATCGACAACTTTCAAGGCCAGGTTGACGAGCTATATCAGCACATCGATGCAGTGTTGTGGGTATGGGGTGACCGGAAGAAAATGGAGTCGGCCGGATTTCCGGTCCTCGACGACAGGAATCTAGAGCGCGTCTATGAGAGTTCGCTGGTGGAGGCCGTCGTCGCGTGGCAACTGTTCGTAGCGGATTGGTTTCGGATGGCCTTGGTACGTGATTCGTCGGTGCTGCGAAAGAGCCTTAGTGAAGTAAATCGCCGACCAGAGCTGAAGGTGAGAGGCGTGCGGCTGTTTCCCGAGATGAAGCCTCTCACCGCTCATCCCTCGATGGAATCTATTGCGGCGCTGATCGAATCGCAGGGCCAGTTCTTCGACGTGAACTCACAAAGTGCGTGGAGGGCGTATAGCAAGCTGCTGGCTCCCGGTTATGCGACTCGAGCGGGAAAGCTCACCAAGGACGACTTCCTTGTTGTCGAACTTTGCCGTCGGCTGCGCAATGCTTCGGCGCATCGCTCCTCGCCGTCGCTGATGAGTGTTCGTGAAATGATCACTGGTAACGAACTGAAGGACTTCGATCGAAGGCATGGGAAAGTGTCCTTGTCTCGCGAGCACGGACTGACCGAACGCGGTATCGGCCGGTACCTAGCTGCGGAGATGGCGTGTCCCCCGTGAACCGGTCCGGTTGGTTCTAGAGTCCTGATTGCCCTGATGAGGGCGGAGAAGGGACGATAGGGAGCATGGCGGGA
>NZ_JBCLVJ010000032.1:0-3385 GCF_048537925.1 Gordonia sp. CPCC 205515
TGTAGGTGTTGTTTGTAAGTGTGTAGGGCGTTCGGTGGATGCCTTGGTACCAGGAGCCGATGAAGGACGTGGGAGGCCGCGATAGTCCTCGGGGAGTTGTCAACCGTGCTGTGATCCGAGGGTGTCCGAATGGGGAAACCCACCACCCGTGATGGGGTGGTACCACCAGCTGAATGTATAGGCTGTGTGGGGGGAACGTGGGGAAGTGAAACATCTCAGTACCCATAGGAAGAGAAAACAATTGTGATTCCGTGAGTAGTGGCGAGCGAAAGCGGAGGAGGCTAAACCATGCGCATGTGAGACCGGGTAGGGGTTGTGTGTGTGGTGTTGTGGGGCCTGTCTTCTTCGGTCTACCTGCCGAAGCGTGAGTGATAAAACTGTGGGTTAGGTGAAGTGGCCTGGAATGGTCTGCCGTAGTCGGTGAGAGTCCGGTAGCTGAAAACCTGTGGTCTTGCGTGATGGGTGCCCAAGTAGCAGCGGGCTCGTGGAATCTGCTGTGAATCTGCCGGGACCACCCGGTAAGCCTGAATACTTCCTGGTGACCGATAGCGGACGAGTACCGTGAGGGAAAGGTGAAAAGTACCCCGGGAGGGGAGTGAAATAGTTCCTGAAACCGGACGCTGACAATCCGTCAAAGCCTGTGCACCCTTTGGTGGGTGGTGGGTGATGGCGTGCCTTTTGAAGAATGAGCCTGCGAGTTAGTGCTCGGTGGCGAGGTTAACCCGTGTGGGGTAGCCGTAGCGAAAGCGAGTCTGAATAGGGCGTGGAGTCGCCGGGTCTAGACCCGAAGCGGAGTGATCTACCCATGGCCAGGGTGAAGCAGCAGTAAGATGTTGTGGAGGCCCGAACCCACTTCAGTTGAAAATGGAGGGGATGAGTTGTGGGTAGGGGTGAAAGGCCAATCAAACTCCGTGATAGCTGGTTCTCCCCGAAATGCATTTAGGTGCAGCGTTGTGTGTTTCTTGCCGGAGGTAGAGCTACTGGATGGCCGATGGGCCCTATCAGGTTACTGACGTCAGCCAAACTCCGAATGCCGGTAAGTGAGAGCATGGCAGTGAGACTGCGGGCGATAAGGTTCGTAGTCGAGAGGGAAACAGCCCAGATCGCCGGCTAAGGCCCCTAAGCGTGTACTAAGTGGAAAAGGATGTGGGGTCGCGAAGACAACCAGGAGGTTGGCTTAGAAGCAGCCACCCTTGAAAGAGTGCGTAATAGCTCACTGGTCAAGTGATCCTGCGCCGACAATGTAGCGGGGCTCAAGTACACCGCCGAAGCCGCGGCACTCCACCAATACATCGGTGGCGTTCTATGGAATGTCATCTAGTGGGTGGGGTGGGTAGGGGAGCGTCCTGCATCCGTGGAAGCCACAGAGTGATCTAGTGGTGGAGGGTGTGGGAGTGAGAATGCAGGCATGAGTAGCGAAAGCCCAGTGAGAAACTGGGCCGCCGGATGACCAAGGGTTCCTGGGCCAGGCTAATCCGCCCAGGGTGAGTCGGGACCTAAGGCGAGGCCGACAGGCGTAGTCGATGGACAACGGGTTGATATTCCCGTACCCGTGTACAGGCGTCCATGCTGAATCAACTGTACTAACCATCCAAAACCCAATGGATCACCTTCGGGTGACTGGCGGGGGCTGCATGGGACCTTGGTTGGTAGTAGGCAAGCGATGGGGTGACGCAGGAAGGTAGTGGGGCCAGTCAGTGGTAATACTGGTGTAAGCCTGTAGGGAGACGCATAGGTAAATCCGTGTGTCATAGATCCTGAGAGGTGATGCGTAGCCGTTGCGGCGAATTCCATGATCCTATGCTGCCGAGAAAAGCCTCTAGCGAGTTGGTACACGGCCCGTACCCCAAACCAACACAGGTGGTCAGGTAGAGAATACTAAGGCGATCGAGAGAACTGTGGTTAAGGAACTCGGCAAAATGCCCCCGTAACTTCGGGAGAAGGGGGACCTGCACTGGTGAACACTCTTTGCGGTGGGAGCTGGTGGGGGTCGCAGAGACCAGAGAGAAGCGACTGTTTACTAAAAACACAGGTCCGTGCGAAGTCGTAAGACGATGTATACGGACTGACGCCTGCCCGGTGCTGGAAGGTTAAGAGGACCGGTTAATCACTTTCGGGTGGTGAAGCTGAGAATTTAAGCCCCAGTAAACGGCGGTGGTAACTATAACCATCCTAAGGTAGCGAAATTCCTTGTCGGGTAAGTTCCGACCTGCACGAATGGCGTAACGACTTCTCTGCTGTCTCAACCACAGACTCGGCGAAATTGCAGTACGAGTAAAGATGCTCGTTACGCGCGGCAGGACGAAAAGACCCCGGGACCTTCACTATAGCTTGGTATTGGTGTTCGGTTCGGTTTGTGTAGGATAGGTGGGAGACTGTGAAGCGGCCACGCTAGTGGTTGTGGAGTCGTTGTTGAAATACCACTCTGATCGTATTGGACTTCTAACCTCGGACCCTGATCGGGTTCAGGGACAGTGCCTGGTGGGTAGTTTAACTGGGGCGGTTGCCTCCTAAAAGGTAACGGAGGCGCCCAAAGGTTCCCTCAGCCTGGTTGGCAATCAGGTGGTGAGTGTAAGTGCACAAGGGAGCTTGACTGTGAGACGTACAGGTCGAGCAGGGACGAAAGTCGGGACTAGTGATCCGGCACCAACGTGTGGAAGTGGTGTCGCTCAACGGATAAAAGGTACCCCGGGGATAACAGGCTGATCTTCCCCAAGAGTCCATATCGACGGGATGGTTTGGCACCTCGATGTCGGCTCGTCGCATCCTGGGGCTGGAGTAGGTCCCAAGGGTTGGGCTGTTCGCCCATTAAAGCGGCACGCGAGCTGGGTTTAGAACGTCGTGAGACAGTTCGGTCTCTATCCGCCGCGCGCGTCTAGAAACTTGAGGAAACCTGTCCCTAGTACGAGAGGACCGGGACGGACGAACCTCTGGTGTGCCAGTTGTCCCGCCAGGGGCATTGCTGGTTGGCTACGTTCGGAAGGGATAACCGCTGAAAGCATCTAAGCGGGAAGCCTGTTCCAAGATGAGGTTTCTCACCACCCTTCGGGGTGGGTAAGGCCCCCCACAGACCATGGGGTTGATAGGCCAGAACTGTAAGCCCAGTAATGGGTGTAGGTGACTGGTACTAATCGGCCGAGAGGCTTACCAACAACACTTAACACCAATAAGTGACAGGTAAAGCTCTGTTCGCATCCACTATGCATCTTCTGAAACAACACACAACAACAAACAAACACCGTTGTTGTGACGGACTGTTTCACAAAGTTACGGCGGCCATAGCGGAGGGGAAACGCCCGGCTCCATTCCGAACCCGGAAGCTAAGCCCTCCAGCGCCGATGGTACTGCACCCTAACCAGTGTGGGAGAGTAGGACACCGCCGAAC
>NZ_JBCLVJ010000033.1:0-1435 GCF_048537925.1 Gordonia sp. CPCC 205515
CTAGTACTACAGCCGTAGATTGGGTTCATTGAGGTTTTGACCTGCGGTTTTGATGGCAGAGTCGGGCTCGTTGTTGGTGGCGTCGCCGCCAGTGCGACCAGTCGAGTAGTCCGGGGCTGACGTGGAGTGGTGCCAGGATCAGGGCGATGAATAGACGGCGAAACTCGTTGACACTCAATCGGATCAGTGTCGAGTCTGCGATTTCGCGTGCGCGTTGAGCGATGGTGGTCACGGTCAGGAAGGCGTGGGCGAGCATGACCAGGATGGTCCAGCGGTGCCAGGATCTCCAGGTGCGGACCTGGTGCTGATCCAAGCCGGTCAATCCCTTGCTGGACTGGAAGGATTCCTCCACCGTCCAGCGCCGCCCGGCCACCCGCACCAGCTCGGCGAGCGAGACCATACGCGGGTGGTGACAGCGATGGTAGGCCAGCTCACCAGTGGTGTCGTTGCGGCGGATGAGCATCCAGTGATGGCCGGGTAGGTCGGGTTCGCAGACCGCGACCCGCGCCCAGGAGTACCACCGTTGCCCCTTGGCGCCGTCGCCGGCCGACAGTCGCTTCCAGGATCGCGCGGGCACGGTGTCGGCAAGGTCGTCGGCGCGGATGTAGTAACCATCGACGATGACCTGTCGGTGACATCCGACGGTGAGTACATATCCGATCTTGTTGGTGGCGAGCATAGTTCGTAACTTTGGGTCGTCTCCATAGACTTCGTCTCCGGCCACCCAGTCGGTAGCGATCCCGGCGGCGTGCGCCCGGATGATCATGTCTGCGGCCAATGCGGGTTTGGTGGCGAATCCGATATCGTCGGGCACTCCTGCCGCGGTGCAGCGGGCGGGGTCATTGGTCCACGAACGAGGCAGGTACAAGGCGCGGTCGATCAGAGCATGCCCGACGCGGGTGGCGTAGGTCAGGTAGACCGCGACCTGACTGTTCTCGATGCGTCCGGCGGTGCCGGTGTATTGGCGTTGCACGCCAACGGTGTTGGTGCCCTTCTTCAGATCACCGGTCTCGTCAACGACCAGTACGGCCTGGTCGACGCCCAGGCCGTCAACGACCATGCGCTGCAGATCCTCGCGGAGGTCGTCGGCTTCCCATTTTGCGCGTGAGAGCAAGTGCTGCAACCTGTCCGGGCTGCTGTGTCCAGCCATCTCAGCCATCGTCCAACAATTCTTGGTCTCCAATCCTGAGAGCACCGAGAGCAGAAAAGCGCCCGCATTGCGGGCGGCGTCATGGCGGGCGAAGCGCGGGGCGATGGTGTCGATCAGCGCGTCGAGCCCAGCTCGCCACTGCTCATGGTCTAGGCTCAGATCCGCGGGTGTCGCGGGCATATTTGGTTTCGTCACAAATTCCGAATCATGCCCCGACAACCGCCCTAACCTGCGCAAACACGCCGCAAGATTCTCACGAACCGCGATCTACGGCTGTAGTACTAG
>NZ_JBCLVJ010000034.1:0-1376 GCF_048537925.1 Gordonia sp. CPCC 205515
ACAAACCATAACGCTCGCCACCGACAATTCCGATCGCCCACAGGTGCCCGATCGGAGCCATCCGAACTTGTCGGAGGCCCGCGATACACTGACCGGTTGCGCATCCTTCGGCACACGAAAAGTATTCGTGCACAGTCGATTTTGATGATTCAATTCCATTGACTCGAACGTGTGTGCGAGTACAATTGAGGTATGCCCTCCACCACCGCTCCCACGCCCGCCGACCTCCTCGCCACCGCCCGAGACCTCACCGTCACCGGGCTGACCCGACGTCAAGCCTTCGACACCACCCGCACGATCATCGACCTGTCCAACACCCTCGGACACCTGCTGAGCGTGTGTGCCGCAGAGATGGACCGCCTCGGGGTGGCCACCCAATCCGGCGGCAAGATCAAACCCTTGCTCATCGAGATGGGATTGGCACCCTCGGTGGCCGACCGAGTCCTCCGCATCGGCCGCGGACTCCCGGCCATGCAGTTGCTCCCCGGCTACGCCGAAGACGGGGTGTTCCCGATCGAACATCTCGACGCCATCGTCGCCGGACTGGGCCACGTCGAGCGTCGGGCGCTGGACGGATTGTGCGACGAGGAGAAGCGAGACGTGGAATCCGCGCTGATCGCCCAAGCCGCCTCCGGCGCCACCCCCACCGAGATCACGGATAAGGCCCGGGCGCTGGGCAACGAGTACGCGGCCGAGACCGGTGGGCTGCCGGCGGCCGAGGACCACACCCTCAACGAACTCACGTTGATCAAGGTCGACGGCCGCGTGCGCATTCGGGGGGACGTGGACATCGTGACCGGGGAGAAACTGATGGGCGCCATCAGCTCCCTATCGAAGAAGCGATCCGAGCCGGACGGATCCGAAGACGCGCGCAGCACGGCGCGGCGCCAGAGTGACGCGCTCGATCAGATCCTGGATGCGGCCGCCGCGACCACCGGCCCCTTTGTCACGCGGCCGAACAATCATGTGAATCTGATGATGCCCGCGGCCGATCCGAACATGTCGTATCTGCAGTCGAACGGGCCGGTCACCGCGGCCACTGCCGCATTGTTGGCCTGTGATGCGGGGATCACCGCGTTACTCGTGGACGGAAACACGGTGCCGCTGAAGATGGGGCACGAAACCCGGTACTTCCCCACCCACATCCGCAAGGCGATCATCATCCGCGACCAGTGCTGCATCAAGTGCGGGGCACCCGCCCGCTGGGGCCACGCGCATCATCGGCTGTTCTGGAGTGAGGGAGGTCCGACCGACCTCGACAACGGATGCCTCCTCTGCCCGTCGTGTCACGCCGACGTCCACCACCTCGGGTGGGACATCATCATGGGTGCTGATGGGCACCCCTGGCTCATCCCGCCCGCCTCGAGAGATCCACG
>NZ_JBCLVJ010000035.1:0-1286 GCF_048537925.1 Gordonia sp. CPCC 205515
TGGCGTGTCCCCCGTGAACCGGTCCGGTTGGTTCTAGAGTCCTGATTGCCCTGATGAGGGCGGAGAAGGGACGATAGGGAGCATGGCGGGACGTAAGCGTCACTCGGCGGAGGACATCGTGCGCAAGCTGCGCCGGGCCGACGAGTTGGCCGCAGAAGGCAAGACCGGCGAGGAGATCGCCGCCGACCTCGAGGTGTCGGCGGCCACCTTGTACAACTGGCGCCGCCAGTACGGCGGCATGGACGGCGACGCCGCCAAGGAACTCAAAGAACTGCGAGACCAGAACAGTCGGCTGAAGCGGCTCCTGGCCGACGCAGAGTTGGAGAAGGACGCGCTGCGGGAGATCGCCAAGGGAAAATTCTGAGCCCAACCGCTAAGCGCGCCGCCATCGACATGCTCAAAGACGTGATGAGCATGTCAGAACGTAAGGCGTGCAAGGTTGTTGGGCTCGCCCGCTCAGCCTATCGGCAGTTGCCGCAAGCCCAAACACCTGCCGATCCCGACGCCGACCTGCGTGAGCAGCTACGGACCTACGCCCGCAAGAACCCACGACACGGGTTCCGCCGGGCCTGGGCGTGGTTGCGTTTCGACGAGGGCGACTCCGTCAACAAGAAGAGGGTGCACCGGTTATGGAAGGAGGAAGGATTACAGGTACGCCGGGCGCCTCGACGCAAACGAGCCGGCCAATCGTCGGTGCCGGTCGTGGTTGCCGACGCACCGAAGGTGGTGTGGGCATTGGACTTTCAGTTCGACTCCACCGACGGCGGGCACAAGATCAAGATCGCGTCCATGGTCGATGAACACACCCGCATGTCGCTGCTAAACATCGTGGACCGCTCGATCACCGCGGAGCGGTTGATCGAGGAGTTGGAGAAGGTCTTCGCGATCTGGGGTGGCCCGCCGATGGTGCTGCGTATGGATAACGGGCCTGAGTTCATCTCAGAGGCCTTGCGCGCATTCTGTGCAGGGTCGGTGGGGATTTCCTACATTCCGCCCGGCACGCCGTGGAACAACGGGTTCATCGAGTCGTTCAACAACCGGTTGCGCGACGAATGCTTGAACCGCAACTGTTGGCCGACGTTGCTGGAAGCCCGTGTGGTCATCGGCGACTTCAAGGACGACCACAACCACCGCCATCGCCACTCAGCGCTGGGCTACCAGACCCCTGCCGAGTACGCTGCCGGATGCACCCACCGGCATCACCCCGTGGGCTGTGAGTTCGACTGATCAACTGCAAGTAGGAACTGGCTCTAGAACTGACTGGGCCGGTTATCGGGGACCTGCCA
>NZ_JBCLVJ010000036.1:0-556 GCF_048537925.1 Gordonia sp. CPCC 205515
GGGATCGGCGATTGGGACGAAGTCGTAACAAGGTAGCCGTACCGGAAGGTGCGGCTGGATCACCTCCTTTCTAAGGAGCACACAACATCACCTGCTGATGCTGCCCGAATGTGGTGGCTGTGGGTGTGTGTTCGAGGGTGAAACATCAAACATGCCAATGCTTCTGCCGGCCGTTGTGGTTGGTGGAGGTGGGTGACTGTTTTCGGTGACGGATTCGGTGCTGCCAATACACTGTCGGGGTTCTGAGGGAACACACGTTTCTTCTGGGCCTGCTGTTGAGGTGTCGTGGTGATGTCTTCTGTGATGGGAGGCGGAGCGGTGCGGAGATGGTGGGTGTGTGTTGTTTGAGAAGTGCATAGTGGATGCGAGCATCTTTATTTTTTTGTAGTCTTTGGTACTGCAAGTTTTTTGTCGATGAATGTTTCTACATTCGTGTCTCGCGCACTGTTGTGTGTGGGGTGTGTTTGTAGGTGTTGTTTGTAAGTGTGTAGGGCGTTCGGTGGATGCCTTGGTACCAGGAGCCGATGAAGGACGTGGGAGGCCGCGATAGTCCTCG
>NZ_JBCLVJ010000037.1:0-555 GCF_048537925.1 Gordonia sp. CPCC 205515
CGAGGACTATCGCGGCCTCCCACGTCCTTCATCGGCTCCTGGTACCAAGGCATCCACCGAACGCCCTACACACTTACAAACAACACCTACAAACACACCCCACACACAACAGTGCGCGAGACGCGAATGTAGACAAACAACATTCATCGACAAAAAACTTGCAGTACCAAAGACTACAAAAAATAAAGATGCTCGCATCCACTATGCACTTCTCAAACAACACACACCCACCCGCAATCAACCCTCAGCACGCCATCACAGCGCACCTCACCAGATCAACCACATCATGGGCATCAGAGAAAACGTGTGTTCCCTCAGAACCCCGATAGTGTGCGACACACACGCCGGCCTCACAGCCGACGTCCACCCGATCACTTGACCACAGTTGATCAACGACCAGATCTGTCTGATGTTTCACCCTCGAACACACACGCATGGTCTTCACAGTCGGAAGACACGAACACGTGATGTTGTGTGCTCCTTAGAAAGGAGGTGATCCAGCCGCACCTTCCGGTACGGCTACCTTGTTACGACTTCGTCCCAATCGCCGATCCC
>NZ_JBCLVJ010000003.1:0-172441 GCF_048537925.1 Gordonia sp. CPCC 205515
CACCAGGGATGACGCTGTAGCCGTCGCGCACCCGCACGAACGTGTCCAGGGCGGTCGACGGGCGGTAGGGGTTCGACGGCTGGGTCGCCGGCAGCGTGTAGCTGCCGTCCGGGTTCATCGGCGTCCCTCTGGGAACGATCGGTCGGATCACCGCATCCGACCGGGCGACCAGATCCCGCACCTGCTCATCGGAGATCACACCCTGCCCGGCGATGAACCCCGCATTCTGTGCGGTGCCCTTCACGGTGCCTTCATCGGCCACCACATGAATGACCACCGTGCTGGCCGGGGCGGTACCCGGTTCGGGGATGACGGCGTCGCAGTCCTCCCGACCGCACAGGCACTCGAAGACGTTGCCGGTCAACAGGGTGAAGGTGGCATCCGAGCGTCGTTGATCCAGGGTCCGCGGATCCTGCTCACACGTCGCGGTGGCCAGCGCGTTGACCGCGGCTTTGGCAATGAGCGCGTTCTCGGTGGTCATCGTCGCCGATACTTGGGCCATCCCGTCGCCGGTGGGTCGCGTCCAGAACCGGCGCGCGTCCTTCGCCCGACGCCGCGCTTCACGCACCGCGTCCGGGTCGTGGCGGAACACGATCCGATCGCACATCGCCTGCAGGCGGTGCATCGACCACGCCCCATCATGCAGATCCAACTCCGCCACAATGTCGCGATCGACATCCGGGGCACAGGGTTGGCCGTCGACCAGATCGGTCCGCGCGACGATCTTCCGCACCGCCTCGTCGGTGATGCGGCCGATCTTCAACCGTTCGGCGACCTGCGGGAGGCGGTCGCGCAGGGCGAGGGCGCGGTGCAGCAGTTTCTCGGCCTCCCCCTGACCCACGCACAACGACAGGGAGATGCGGGCGGCGCAGTCAGCGAACCCGTCCTTCAACAAGAGGTCGTCGGGGCGCTCAGAGTCGCCGACCAAACGGGCGTGCAGTTCCGCGGCGATCTGATAGTCATGCCACGCCAGATACGACTGGCCACGCACGCTGGAGATCAGTCCGCCGACCAGATCGTTGATCTCGGCGTCGGTGGGATCACCGACACGATCGGCGCGTACGCCTCCGGTGTAGAAGCCGGGCAGGTCCGGCCAGGGTGAGGGCACTCTCCACCACGCCGACAACGGATCCACGACCAACGACCTTCCAAACACACGAACAGGACAGGGAGGATCGATCTGCCCACATCATGTTGTCTGAAAGACCAAGGCCCACAAGGCCTTAGCTCGCGTCGTTCATTCTTGTTCGATCCGGTGACACCACTCTAGAACACTCCACCGACAAGAACCGCCAACACTCGTGCCGGTCCTCCCGTGCCGCCCGCGAACTTCGGCGCGCCCACCATTACCGTCGCGCCGGCGGCCGGGACGGCTGCCAGATTGGCCAGGGCCTCCACGGCATAGCGACCGGCGCCGAGGATGGCGGTGTGCGCGCCGACGTCGCCGTACCGGTCGATGCTGAGAGTGTCGGTGCCGATGCCGACCACGCCGCGTTCGGCCACCAGCATCGTGACCGCCGAGGGCGCGAAAGCGGGCGCCTGGACACCACCGGTCCGCGGCTGCCACCCGGTGTGCAGGGCGACCAAGGCGCGCTGAGGAATTCGGCCGTGCCGCTGCTCGTAGGCCGCGATGTCCCGTTCGGTGAGCAAGTCTCGGGGACTGCGCGCCCGCCCCGCGATGCTGATGACCGCCAATGGCGCGACGAGGTCCCCGGGTGGGATTCGGTCGACGGTGATGCCGGAGCCGATCTTGTGGGCGGGCGCGTCGACATGCGTCCCGGAGTGTTCCGAGAACGACATCCAGCGCGTCGCGAACCCACTGTCACCCGGCCCGATCTGCGACGTCGGCACCGCGACGACCGGCGCACTGCCCCGCCACAGGGGGAAGTCCGGCGTCAGTGTGTGCGTGAGATCGACGACTCGCCGAGGCAAGCCCGGTGCCGCACCCGCCCGCGACGTACCAGCAAAGACGGCACCCGCCACAGCTGCGCCGCCGGTCACCGCGAGCGCTGTGCGACGCGAGAACCTGCGTGCCTCGTCATGCGCGTGCTGTACGACCTCGTCGTCGCACATGGTCAGCGCGTCGGGCGGACGCGGAGAATGCGGTCCTGTCCCGACCCGTTACTGGTGGTCACCAGCAGGGAGCCGTCGCGGTCGACGGCCAGGCCGCGTAGTCGTCCGTAGCGGTCCGGCAGTGCGGTGGAGGTTCGCAGCACCCGATCACCAGAACCATTGAGCGCCACGAACACCAGCCGCTTGCCCTTCAGTGCGGAGATCACCAGACCGTTGCTGTATTCGCCCCAACCGGCGGGCAGGGTGGCGATGCCGGTGGTCGCGATCGTGGGGTATCCCGATGTCCACAGTGCGCCGACGGCACCCGGCACCCGCTGCGGATCGGTCATCGGCACGGATTCGTCGTAGATGAACGGCGCGCGGTCGGGCCGGTACCCGTAATTCGCGCCGGCACGAAGGAGATTCAATTCGTCGTCGCGGTCGGTGCCCTGCTCGGACACGTAGACGCGTCCACCGCGCAGGGCCACGCCCTGCACGTTGCGGTGCCCGAGGGTGTAGATCGGGCTCCCGGCGATCGGGTTGCCTGCGGCCGGTGTTCCGTTGGCATTGATGTGGAGGACCTTGCCGCCCAGCGAGTTCCGATCCTGCGGATTGCCGGGAATCGCGTTGTCGCCGGTGCCCACCCACAGGGTGCCGTTGGGCGCCGCGGTCAGCGCGCACCCGGCGTGCCGACCGGACGAGTTGACCGGGATACCGGTGAGCACGGTGCCCTCACGATTCATCCGCGACCAGTCGCCGGCGACCCGCCACGCGACGACGTTGATCACCTGGCCGGTATTCGGCCACGGCAGCGGCAGATTCGCCACGTCGGGCGGAATGGCCGGCGCGGGACCGCCAGTGGTCTCCGCCTGACACGTGTACACCCGTCGGGTCTGCGCGAATCTCGGATCGAGGGCCAGACCCATCAGTCCGGCTTCCTTGGTCGCGAAGATGCGTGACTGGTCGGCGCGCACCGTCGTCGCGGCGCCTGAGGGCCGCACGGCAACGAACCGCCCGGTGCGTTCGCCGGTCAGGATCGTGCCGTCGGGAGCCACGGCCAGGTCCCACGGGATACTCAGCCCGGTGGCGACGGTACTCACCGACAGCGGTGGTGCCGCGCCGGCCGACCCCGTCCCCACGATGGTGCTGAACCCGGCCGCCACACAGGCGATCAGCGCAGCAAGACGGACGGACGATGCGAGCGATCGGTTCGCGGCCACGCGCTCACCGTAACGCCGGAATCACCCGATCTCAACGCTTCCGGCGAGACTTACCGCCCCGGCAGGTATTTCAACGCCCGCACGGCGTACGGCGTGACGGCTCGATAGACGCCCTGCGGGATGCCCGGCGCCTTGTCGATGCCGATGAAGCGCTGCTCGGCAACGGTTTGCGGCTCGGTGTACTTGAGCAGGCCCTCGTCGCCGTGCCGACGCCCGACACCGGAAATGCCCATGCCGCCCATCGGCGCGGCCGTCGATGCCCACGCCGCGGCATAGCCCTCGTTGATATTCACCGTGCCGGCCCGCAACTGGTCGGCGATGGTGTTGGCCTCGGTGCTGCTGCCGGCGAAGACGCTGGCGTTGAGGCCGTAGCGGGTCGCGTTGGCGAGCTTGATGGCCTCGTCGGTGGAGTCGACGGGGTAGATCGACACGACGGGCCCGAAGGTTTCGTCGGCGTAGCAATTCATTTGCTCGGTGACGTCGGTCAGGACGGTCGGTTCGTAGAAGTACGGCCCGAGGTCGGCGCGTCGTCGTCCACCGGCAACAACCTTGGCGCCCTTGGCAACTGCGTCGTCGACGTGGGCCTCGGTGTTGTCGATCTGCGCGGCTGATGCGAGCGATCCCATGTCGGCGGAGAAGTCGTAGGCCGCGTTCAGCGTCATCGACGAGACGAAAGCGCCGAACTTGCTGATGAACTCGTCGGCGATGGCCTTGTCGACGTAGAGCCGCTCGATGGAGATGCAGAGCTGCCCGGAGTTCGAGAAGCAGGCGCGCGCAGCACCTTCCACCGCTCGATCGACATTAGCCTTGGCGGTCACGATCATCGGGTTCTTGCCGCCGAGTTCGGCGGAGAAGCCGATCAGCCGACGACCGGCCTGCTCGGCCAGCGACGCCCCGGTCTCCGACGAACCGGTGAACATCACGTAGTCGGTGGTGGCGATGATCGCCTGCCCGACAACACTTCCCGGCCCGGGCACCACGGCAAACAACTCGACGGGCAGCCCGGCCTCGTACAGCAGTTCGGCCAACGCCAGTGCACAGTATGGGGTTTGGCTGTCCGGCTTGATCACCACGGCGTTGCCTGCCAGCAACGCGGCGACCGCGTCGGACACCGCGAGCGTCAGCGGATAGTTCCACGGACTGATCACGCCGACAACACCTTTGGGCTGGTAACGCACTCGGACGCTGGTGGCGCCGGGCAGCATGCCCTTGACCTTGCGCTCGGCGAGCACCTTCGGTCCGTTGGCCGCGTAGTACCGGGCGGTCAGCGCGACGTCGAGCACTTCCTCCTGCGCATAGATCCGGGCCTTGCCGGTCTCGGCCTGTGCGATGTCCATCAGTTCCGCGGCGTGCCCGTGCACCAGTTCGGCGAACCGGTCGAGCACCTCGGCGCGCTGCGCGGGGGTGCGTTGCCCCCACCCCTCCTGCGCGGTGCGTGCACGCGCGACCGCGGCTTCGAGATCCTCGGCGGTGCCGACCGGAATCGTGGCCATCTCGACGCCGCTGAACGCCTCGAGCACCGAACGGGTGGGACGAGCGGCCGCGTCGTCGATGGCGACCAGGCCGCCGAGCCGGCGGAAATACTCTGCGGTGGGGGTGGGCACGGTGCTTACCTCAGCTTTCGTCGGTGTCGGATTCCGGGGCGAGCAGGACGATGCCGTCGTCGTCGGAGTAGACGATGTCGCCCGGGGTGAAGGTCTCGCCGCCGATGGTCACCGGGATGTCGCGGTCACCGACCCCGCTCTTGCTGGACTTGCGTGGATTGGTGCCGAGCGCCTTGACGCCGATCTCCATGCCGCCGATGGTCTTGGCGTCGCGGATGGCGCCGTTGACGATGATCCCGACCCAGCCGTTGGCACGGCCGAGTTCGGCGATCAGGTCGCCCACCAGGGCGGTGTGGACCGACGCCGCGCCGTCGATCACCAGCACGCCACCCGGGTTGGACTCCGAGAGAATCGACTTGAGCAGCGCATTGTCCTGGAAGCAGGACACGGTGCTCACGCGCCCGACGAACTCGCGATTGCCGCCGTACTGGGTGAACTGGGTGTCGCAGCTACGGACACCGTCGCCGATCTCATCGACGAGATCGGCGGTCGGGGTGAAGGTCGGCTCGGTCATGCAGACCAGCATAAGCGGTGACGGCGCCTAAGGTTACTCACGGGTAAGAAGCGCTTCAGTTCTCCTGGGGCTTGGCGAGCGGGAACGCGAGGGACTCCCGAATCGACTGCCCGGTGATCAGCATGACGACGCGGTCCACGCCGACGCCGAGCCCGCCGGTCGGCGGCATCGCGTACTCGAGTGCCTGCAGGAAGTCCTCGTCGAGTTCCATCGCCTCCGGGTCGCCGCCGGCGGCGAGCACCGACTGCGCGGTCAGCCGGGCGCGTTGTTCGACCGGATCGGTGAGCTCGGTGTAGGCGGTCCCCAACTCCACGCCCCACGCCACCAGATCCCATCGCTCGGCCACGCCGGGGATCGAGCGGTGCGCGCGGGTCAGGGGCGACGTCGACGTCGGGAAATTGGTGTAGAACGTCGGGAAGGTGGTCTTGTCCTCGCCGAGGTGCTCGTAGAGTTCGAGCACCACCTGTCCCGCGTCCCAGTCGGGCCGGTGCGCGATGTCGAGTCGATCGCAGATCGCGCGCAAGGTCTCGACCGGCGTATCCGGGGTGACCTCTTCACCAGCCCCCTCCGACACCACCTCGTGCACCGTCTTGACCGGCCACTCCCCCGAAATATCCACGCGCTCTTCGTTACCCGCGTCGTCGGTGCGAATGATGACCGGCTCCCCGTACGCGGCGGTCGCGGCGAACTGGATCATCTCCCGGGTGAGATCGAGCATCTTGAGGTAATCACTGTGTGCCTCATAGGCTTCCAGGCTGGTGAACTCCGGGTTGTGGCTGAAGTCGACGCCCTCGTTGCGGAAGTTTCGGCCGATCTCGAACACCTTCTCGACGCCACCTACACACAATCGCTTCAGATACAGCTCCGGCGCGATCCGCAGGTAGAGGTCGAGATCGTAGGCGTTGATGTGGGTCTGGAATGGCGTGGCGTTGGCGCCACCGTGGATCTGCTGCAGGATCGGGGTCTCGACCTCCAGGAAGCCACGTGCGGACAGGAAGTCGCGCAACGACTTGACGACGACGGAGCGTGTCGCGAGCAGTTCCCGGCTACGTGGGTTGATCGCGAGGTCGACGTAGCGTTGCCGCACCCGCGCCTCGGGATCGGTGAGCCCACTCCACTTGTCCGGCAACGGCCGTAAGCATTTGCCGTTGAATCGCCAGGCGTCGACCAGGATCGACAACTCACCAGAGCGGCTACGGCCGACAGTCCCGCGTGCCTCGACCAGGTCGCCGAGATCCACGTCGGCCCCGAAATCCGGTGTGCCCGGAATCAACCGGGACTCCTCGACGAGCATCTGTACCTGCCCCGACCAGTCATGCAGGTCGGCGAAGCTCACCTTGCCGAAGTCGCGCAGCCGGGTGACCCGCCCGGCGATGGTCACCACGCTGCCTTCGGGTTCCGCGATCGCCTCGGCGACGGTGTGGGTGGGGGCATCGGCCGGCGGATACGGGTCGAAGCCACGCTCGGTCAGCCGCGCCATCTTGTCCAGGCGCACCCGAACCTGTTCCGGTCGATGGACTTCGACGACGGACCGGTCGGTCTCGGCCTCGAGTTCGGCGACCAGCGCATCGACGTCGACGCCGGCCGGGATCGCGGATTCCCCTTGCGTGTAGTGCTCGGCCCGCCCGAATCGCGGCAACCGGACGAAGCCTTCGGTGACGATCGAGGCCAGCCCGACCCGCGGCAGCACCCGGTGATCCTCGAAGCACAGGTAGCGGGGCTGCCAGTCCGGCCGATACTTGGCGTTGGACTTGTACAGCGATTCCATCTGAAAGAACTTGGAGCCGAACATGAGGACGGAGTAGGTGGCCCGCATGACCGGGCCTGCGCCGATCTCCGCGCCGTGCTCGAAGAACGCGCGAAAGGTGGCGAAGTTCAACGAGATCTCGGTGATGCCGTAGTACTCGGAGTTCTTCGCGAGTTCGGTCACCATGGTCTCAACGATGCCGTTGATCGCCGCCCGGTCGCGGCGCATGACGTCGAGCGACACCCCGGTCCGACCCCACGGCACGAACGACAGCATCCCGACGACCTTCTCCTCCGGCGTACCCTCGCCTTCGAGTGCCTCGACGAGCAGACAGTTGCCGTCGTTGGGATCCCCGAGTCGGCCGAGCGCCATGGCGAATCCGCGTTCCTCGTCGGTGTCGCGCCACGCGTCGGCCAGCGCGACCATCTCCGCGAGTTCGGTGTCCGACAGTTCGGAATGCCGCCGGATCCGCACCGTGATGCCGGCGCGTCGGGTCCGGGTGACCGCCTGGCGCACGCCCTTCATCGCCGCTCCGGACAGGCTGTAGTCGCGGGTGTAGAGGATGGCCTCGTCACCGATGTTCAGCGAGCCGAATCCGGCGGCGTCGAAGGCCGCCGCACCCCGCGCGCTCGACCCGCTGGCCGCGGCGTGCCAGCCGTATCGTTCGCACAGCGTGAGGAATTCGGCGATCGCGTCATCCCACGAGTCCGGATCGCCGATCGGGTCGCCGCCCACCAAACCGACCCCGACCTCGACGCGGTAGGTGAGCGCCGCCCGACCGTCGCGGGAGAACACCACTGCCTTGTCGCGGCGGGTGGAGAAGTACGCGAGTGAATCGTCGTCGTTGAATCGCGCGATCAGCGCGCGGATGAGGCGCTCATCCTCGGCGGTCATCAGCGACCGCAGCCGGACCGACCGGAACAGCACGACGGCCGCGGCGATCAAGGCGAGTGCCCCGAACAGCCCGAGCAAGCCGTTGACCGGGGCGTAGGCGTGCCGGCCGTCGAACGCGGCGTCGGAGTCGATGGAGCCGAACGCGACGACCCGGTTGAACGCGTACGGCAACCGTTCGCCGCGAATCAGGGTGTGCGGGAACAACCAGACCAGTCCCCATCCGAGCAGCGTCGCGATGAGCAGACCGAGCAGCAGCACGCCGAACGCCTTACGAATCGCGCCCCGACGTACCCGGGTGTAGAACTGCCGCCGGGTGACCAGCAGGAAGATGAGGGCACCGAGGTCGACGACGATGCCGATCGCCAGGTTGATGCGGTCGGTGTCGGTGACGTCGAGTTCGTCGGCGAGCGCCGGGATCAGGTAGAGCGCGTTGCCGAGCAGGTACAGCACCAGGTAGATGACGCAGATCCACCAGGCGATCCGTTTCCGCGAGGACAACGACAGCGCCAATAGGGCCAGGACGAACGCCCACGCAAAGCTGGTGTCGGGCAACGTGATGATGAAGGTGTCGACGTAGTCGCGCGGCACGTGGATCAGGTGCCGGAACCACGGGAACACACTCGACAGCAACGCGATCGCCGCCAACACACCAACGACCGTGCCCGCGATACGGGGCGCGTTGCCGCGGAAGCCGCGGGGTGCGCGGATGTGCTCGAGAAGATCCCGGGAGCGCCGCTCGGCGTCGGTGGATGGAACCGACGGCGGTCGCTGGGTTTCCAACGTCATGGGGCAAACAGTATCGACGTTGGGCAAGATGGGGTACGTGGACGCGATACCAATCCGGGACGGCTCGATTCGTCTGGGTCAGTTCCTCAAGCTCGCCAATCTCATCGAGTCGGGCGCGGAGGCCAAAGGCGTGCTCGCCGACGGCCTGGTGGCCGTGAACGGTGAGGTGGAGGTGCGACGTGGGCGCCAGCTGGTCGCCGGCGACGTCGTGGAGATCGGCGGTCAGACCGTCCGCGTCACGGATGAAGGCGTCTGAGTTCGGCCGGAGTGGCCAGGCGCTCGGCCTCCGCGGGGAACATACGTGCGGAGCGTGTCCGGCCCAGTCGACCTCCGGTGATCGAACCTAACAACGAGGTACGACGTGGGCTCGAGAATGTATTGGACAACCTCATGGCCAATCACTTCCCTGTTTGCTGCTGCGGACTCGACGTTCAACTTACTGCAGTTCGGCACGGGGTGCAGCTGTATTGACCGGCGTGTGCGACCAAACACACATTTCTCCCGGTACATCGATGGTCGCACGGTCGGTGTTACGGATCCTGGAATGACGCGGGGTCAGGCGAGTCCGGCGAGGAAGCGGTGCGCCCACTCGACGGCGGTCACGCCCGGCTGCACCTGGAACGACGCGTAGTTGCCGTGCGCGCCGGACTGCAGGAACCGATTGAACTGGACGATCTGGTCACGTACCCGCGCGTTGCTCAGCTCCTCGACGATCTTGCCCGGCCCACCGCGGGTCAGTAGTTCGGACAGGATCGCACCCGCCTCGGCCTGGTACTGCCCGACCTGGCTGGGCGTGGGGTCGCTGGTCTCCGCCAGATACCCGACGATGCGGGTCACGTAGTAGTCGCGCGGCACATTGCAGTAGAGATCGGCCGGCTCGCAGATGGTGAACGCCCGGGGCAGCACCCAGCCCATACCGTCGATGCGTGGTCCGCCGCTGCCCTCTCCGGACAGCGGGGGCCCGATCAGGTTGTCCCGCTTGGACCGACGCGGGTCGGAGAGCAGCACGACGCCGGCTACCTGACCGGGTCGGATGGCCGCGCGGCCGGTACCGATCTCGGAGGCGACATCACCGGCCGCGTCGGCGCCCTGGCTGTAGCCGGTGAGCGCGATGCGGGTGCCGGGGCAGCGTCGGAGCATGGTCAGTGCGAGGCCCTTGGTGTTGGCGACCGCCTGCGCCTTGGACTTGCCGTAGATCGCCTTCTCCCACGGAAACGCGGTGGCGTCGTAGCCGACGAACCGCACCGCGGTCTCCGGCCCGAGCCCGGCGGTGACCTGCGCCATGATGCCCGGACTGGCCCCGTTGGCCCAGGTTCCGGGTACCGCGAGGACGTAGATCTTGGGGCAGCCCGGCGGCGCCGCAGCGGCCCGCGGGGCGAGACCGACCAGGGTCCCCACCGCCGTCAACCCGGCAAGCATGGCAATCAGCAACGCTCGCAACCGAATCCGCATCCTGGCCCACTCCCTCGTCGCATCCGACCCCGCGGTTCTGGTCCGAGTGTAGCCATCTACACGGCAATCGGCTCCGAAGAACATGCATGGTCGAAGTCTCCAGAACATTCACCGTCGCCCGCCCACTCGACGATGTCGTCGCCTACCTGCGCGACTTCGCCAACGCGCGGGAGTGGGATCCCGGCACGCAACGCTGCGAGCAGATCGGTGTCGATCCGATCGCCCTCGGCACCCAATGGCGCAACACGTCCAAGCTCTACGGCATCTCCACCGAACTGACCTACGAATTGACCCGCGACGACCCGGCGCACGTGACATTCACCGGTCGCAACAAGACCGCCACCACGGTCGACGACCTGACCTTCACCGCCGACGGCAACGACACCCGGATCACCTATCGTGCGCAGGTGGACTTCCACGGCCTGGCCCGGTTGGCCGACCCGGTGGCGCAACTGGCGTTCAACCGGCTCGCCGACACCGTGCCGAAGCAGATGACCGAGGTTCTCAACGCGCCGACGTCAGCGGGGTGAACAGAACAGCCCGGGCGAGCTGACCCGAGTAGTGCGGCAGGGTGTCGTCGCGGATCCCCGGAACCCGCACCAGACCGGTGTTCACCGCCAGGGCGAGATCCACCAGGGATTGCGCTTGATCCGGGCGTAACTCCGGGCGACAGGACATCAGCAGCCGCCGGTACTCGGCGACGTACTCGATGTAGCTGCGACCGAGCACCTGCTGCGCCTGCTCGTCGAGGAGCGTGAAGTGCGACAGGCACACCGTCGCCAGATCCCAGTGGTCGAACGCGAATCGGGCGTGCCGGACGATGAGGGCGTCGAGTGCCTCCGCCGGGTCAGTGGTCTGCCGCAGCGCTTGGCCGACGTCGAGCCACAGCACCTCGAAGGCACGGGTGAGCCCGGTGACGAGGATCTCCCGTTTGCTGCCGAAGTGGTTGTAGACGCTGGGTCCGGCGATACCGACGACCTCACCGATGTCGTCGAGACTGACGTTCGGGTAGCCCCGCGTCGCGAACAGCGTGATGGCCGTGTTGAGCAGGGCCTCGCGGCGCGACGCCGGCAGCAGGCCGGCGTCGGGCTCCAGTGGCGTGGGAGCGGTGGCGGAGCCCGACGGCGGTGGCGGCTGGTCGGGCGCGCATCCTTGGCGGACGATCGAGTCGGCCACCGCGGACAGCAGCGGCACCTGCTCCCCGGTGATGACCTCGAGCTCGCGGTGGCTCGGCCATTCCATCACCGACATCACCGCCCAGGCGATGGTGTCCGACGGCATGCCGCCGTCCGCGCACTTCATCGAGATGAGTTCCGATACTCGAGCCGCGAGGACGCGAACCCGCTGCACCAGGGCGTTGTACTCGGCGCACGACAGATGTCCCCGGTCGCGGGTCCAGATCAGGTCGAAGGCCCGCGACTCCAGCGTCGCCCCGGCGAGGCGTTCCCCCACCTCTGCGGGGTCGGCGACGTCGGCCAACGCCCGCGCATAGCTGTCGAGGGCATCGTCGAGGACCGCGGCGAGCAGATCCTGCTTGCTGCGGTAGTGGCGGTACAACGCGCTCGGCACGATGCCGACGGTGGCCGCGATGTCGCTCATGCCGACCTCGGCGTACCCGTGGGTCCGAAACATGTCCGCAGCGGTGGCCAGAATCTGCCACTTGCGGTCCTTCGGACGGGTACGCCGCGGCGTGGCATCGATCTCGGCCGTCACCATGGCATCCTGTCGAATCGGTCGCTGAAGAGTCCTCCGAACGGAGGACACTACCTCCACTGTGCCCTATTCCGCGGCCAGAACGCCCACTCTTCTCGGCAAAACCGGCGAACGTCGCAATTTGAGACTGCGCACGTCAGCGCTGTGCGACCTGCGTCGGGTAGATCGGTGCCGGCAGATCGGAGTCGCCCGCGAGGTAGCGGTCGGCGGCGGCTGCCGCCGAGCGTCCTTCGGCGATCGCCCACACGATCAGCGACTGGCCACGTCCGGCGTCGCCGGCGACAAACACGCCCGGCTGCCCGACGGCGCCGAAGTTGTCGTCGCGGGCGATGTTGCCGCGCTGGTCATACTCGACGCCGAGCTTGTCCAGGAAGTCGCCACGTTCGGGACCGACGAAGCCCATGGCCAGCAGCACCAGGTCGCATTCGAGGACGTAGTCGGAACCCTCGACCTTCTCGAACCGGCCCTCGCGCATCACGACCTCGTGCGCGTGCAGCGCGGTGACCTTGCCGTCCTCGCCGGTGAACTTCTCGGTGTTGACCGAGAACACCCGCTCGCCGCCCTCTTCATGGGCCGACGACACGCGGTACATGAGCGGGTAGGTCGGCCACGGGGTCGACTCGGCACGCTGATGCGGTGGCTTGGGCATGATCTCGAACTGATGCACGATCTCCGCACCCTGGCGCAGCGAGGTGCCCAGGCAGTCGGCGCCGGTGTCGCCACCACCGATGATGACGACCTTCTTGCCCTTGGCGGTGATCTGTCCGTCGACGGTGTCGCCGAGCTGGATGCGGTTGGCCTGCGGCAGGAACTCCATCGCCTGATGGATGCCGTCGAGTTCGCGGCCCTCGATCGGCAGGTCGCGCCCGATGGTGGAGCCGTTGGCCAGCACGACGGCGTCGAAGTCGCCCCGTAGCTGCTCGACGGTCACATCCACGCCGACGTTGACCCCGGTCTTGAAGACGGTGCCCTCGGCCTCCATCTGCGAGAGACGGCGGTCGATGTGACGCTTCTCCATCTTGAACTCGGGGATGCCGTAGCGCAGCAGACCACCGATGCGGTCGGCCCGCTCGAACAGCGTGACGTCGTGTCCGGCACGGGTCAGCTGCTGCGCCGCCGCGAGGCCGGCCGGTCCGGAGCCGACGACGGCGACCTTCTTGCCGGTCTTCTCCGTCGGCAGCACCGGGGTGACCCAGCCCTTGTCGAAGGCGTTGTCGATGAGCTCGACCTCGACCTGCTTGATGGTCACCGCGGGCTGGTTGATGCCGAGCACGCACGACGCCTCACACGGCGCCGGGCACAGCCGCCCGGTGAACTCCGGGAAGTTGTTGGTCGCGTGCAGGCGTTCGATCCCGTCGCGCCACTGGTCCCGGTAGACCAGGTCGTTCCACTCGGGAATCAGGTTGCCTAGTGGACAACCGTTGTGGCAGAACGGAATACCGCAGTCCATGCAGCGACTGGCCTGGGTCTTGAGCTCGGACTTGTCGAAGTCGGTGTAGACCTCTTTCCAGTCCATCAGGCGCAGATCGACCGGACGACGGTCCGGCAGTTCACGTTCGGTGTGCTTGAGGAATCCTCTGGGGTCAGCCACGTGCGGCCTCCATGATCGCTTCGTTCACGTCTCGTCCACTGCGCTCGGCATTCTCGATTGCGGCCAGCACGCGCTTGAAATCACGTGGCATGACCTTGGCGAAGTGCTCGCGCGTGGTGTCCCAGTCGGCCATGATGGCCGCTGCGACAGGGGAATCGGTCTCAGCCCGGTGCTCGTTGATGATCGCGGCGAGGAAGTCGATGTCGTCGGCTTCGAGTTCCTCGATCTCCACGAGTTCGGTGTTGAGGTTGTCGGCGAGTTTGCCGTCCGGGTCGTACACATAGGAGATGCCACCGGACATACCAGCCGCGAAGTTGCGTCCGGTGTCACCGAGCACCACCACCCGACCACCGGTCATGTACTCGCAGCCGTGGTCGCCCACGCCCTCGACCACCGCGGTCGCGCCCGAGTTGCGAACGCAGAACCGCTCGCCAACGACACCGCGCAGGAAGATCTTGCCCGCGGTGGCACCGAAGCCGATGACGTTGCCGGCGATGATGTTGTCCTCGGCGACAAAGCCTTCCGGCGCATTGCGCGCCGGGCGGACCACGATGCGACCACCCGAGAGACCCTTGCCGACGAAGTCGTTGGCGTCACCCTCGAGTCGCAACGTGATGCCCTTGGGCACGAACGCCCCGAAGCTGTTGCCGGCCGAACCGGTGAAGTCGATCATGATCGTGCCGTCCGGAAGGCCGTGCGCACCATAGGTCTTGGTGACCTCGTGGCCGAGCATGGTGCCGACGGTGCGGTTCACGTTGGTGATCTTGGAACTGAAGGACACCCGCGTGCCGTGATCGATGGCCTCGCGGCTCTGCGCGATCAACTGCTGATCGAGCGCCTTGTCGAGCCCGTGATCCTGCGTACCGGAGCAGTACAGGTCCTGGTTCATGAACGGCGAGTCCGGCATGGTCAGCACCGACGACAGATCCAGGTTGCCGGCCTTCGACGAGCGCCAATGCGCGAGCGCCTTGGTGGTGTCCAATGCCTCGACGTGCCCGACCGCCTCCTGCAGGGTGCGGAAGCCCAGGCGCGCCAACAATTCTCGCACCTCTTCGGCGATGAACAGGAAGAAGTTCTCGACGAACTCCGGCTTACCCGAAAAGCGTTCGCGCAGCAGCGGATTCTGCGTCGCCACACCCACCGGGCAGGTATCGAGGTGGCAGACGCGCATCATGATGCAGCCCGACACCACCAGCGGCGCGGTGGCGAACCCGAACTCCTCGCCGCCGAGCAGCGCGGCGACCAGGACGTCGCGACCGGTCTTGAGCTGGCCGTCGACCTGTACCACGATGCGGTCGCGAAGTCCGTTGAGCAGCAACGTCTGCTGGGTCTCGGCGAGGCCGATCTCCCACGGCGCACCCGCATGCTTGAGCGAGGTGAGCGGAGCCGCACCGGTACCGCCGTCGTGACCCGAGATGAGTACGACGTCGGCGTGCGCCTTGGAGACGCCGGCCGCGACGGTGCCCACGCCGAGCTCGGAGACGAGCTTGACGTGAATCCGCGCCTGCGGGTTGGCGTTCTTCAGGTCGTGGATCAGCTGGGCGAGATCCTCGATCGAGTAGATGTCGTGGTGCGGCGGGGGCGAGATGAGTCCCACACCCGGCGTCGAGCCACGCACCTCGGCCACCCACGGATACACCTTGTGCGCCGGAAGCTGGCCACCCTCACCGGGTTTCGCACCCTGGGCCATCTTGATCTGGATGTCGGTGCAGTTGGTCAGATAGTGCGAGGTGACACCGAAGCGGCCGGACGCGACCTGCTTGATCGCACTGCGCCGCCAGTCACCGTTCTCGTCGTGATGGAAACGACGCGGATCCTCGCCGCCCTCACCGGAATTCGACCGGCCGCCGAGACGGTTCATGGCGATCGCCAGGGTCTCGTGGGCCTCGGCCGAGATGGAGCCGAAGCTCATCGCGCCGGTGGAGAACCGCTTGACGATGTCGCGAGCCGACTCGACCTTGTCGATCGGGATGGGGTCGCGGTCACCGAAGTTGAAGTCGAACAGGCCGCGCAGCGTACCGAGCCGGCGGGTCTGATCATCGACGAGTTTCGTGTACTCCTTGAACACCTTGTACTGCCCGGTGCGCGTGGAGTGTTGCAGCTTGAACACCGTGTCCGGGTTGAACAGGTGGTATTCACCCTCACGGCGCCACTGGTACTCGCCGCCCACCTCGAGCTCGCGGTGCGCGCGTTCGGTCGGCCGCTCGCTGAACGCCATTTCGTGCCGGGTGGCGACGTCGGCGGCGATCTCGTCGAGGCCGATGCCGTCGAGCTGGCTGCGCAGGCCGGTGAAGAACTCGTCGACGGTCTCCTGACCGATGCCGATGACCTGGAACAGCTGCGCACCGGTGTAGGAGGCGAGCGTGGAGATGCCCATCTTGGACATCACCTTGAGGACACCCTTGCCGGCAGCCTTGATGTAGTTCTTGCGGGCGGTCGGGAAGTCGATGTCGCCGAGCAGTCCGCGCTCGACCATGTCCTCGATCGACTCGAACGCCATGTACGGATTGACCGCTGCCGCACCGAATCCGACCAGCGCGGCCACATGGTGCACCTCGCGGCAGTCGCCGGATTCGACGATCAGGCCGACCCGGGTGCGCTTGCGTTCCCGCACCAGGTGATGGTGCACGGCGGCGGTGAGCAGCAGCGACGGGATGGGCGCCAGCGTCTCGTCGGACTCCCGGTCCGACAACACGATCAGATTGACGCCCTCGTCGATCGCCGCGGACACCGTCGCGCGGATGTCGTCGAGCGCCTTGCGCAGTCCGGCACCACCGTCGGCCACCGGGTAGAGGCCGTGGATGTGGCGGCTGCGGAAGTCCGGCAGCTGCTCGTCGTCGCTGATGTTGACCAGCTTGGCCAGCGTGTCGTTGTCGAGCACCGGTTCCGGCAGCACGATCTGACGGCACGATTCCTGACCCGGATGCAGCAGGTCCGCCTCGCCGCCGATGGTGCCACCAAGGCTGGTGACGACCTCCTCGCGGATGGCGTCCAGCGGCGGGTTGGTCACCTGGGCGAAGAGTTGTTGGAAGTAGTCGAACAGCATCCGCGGGCGAGCCGAGAGCACCGCGATCGGGGTGTCGGTACCCATCGATCCGATGGCCTCGGCACCGGTCTTCGCCATCGGCGAGACCAGCAGGTTGAGCTCTTCGGTGGTGTATCCGAACACCTGCTGGCGCAACGCAACCCGATGGTGGGCCATGTGCTCGTGCGGCCGTCCGGCGACGTGGTCGATGTGCACGAGACCCGCATCGAGCCACTCCTGGTAGGGATGCTCGGCGGCGAGTTCGTCCTTGATCTCCTCGTCGTCGACGATGCGGCCGGCGGCGGTGTCCACCAGGAACATCCGGCCCGGCTGCAGACGCATCTTCTGCACCACGTCGGCGTGGTCGATGTCGAGGACACCCACCTCCGACGCCATCACCACGAGGCCGTCCTTGGTGACCCAGATACGGCTGGGACGCAAGCCGTTTCGGTCGAGAACCGCGCCGACGACGGTGCCGTCGGTGAAGCAGACCGAGGCCGGTCCGTCCCACGGCTCCATGAGCGCCGAGTGGTACTGGTAGAACGCGCGGTGCTCGGGCTTCATCGCCTCGTGGCGTTCCCACGCCTCGGGGATCATCATCAGCACCGCGTGCGGCAGGCTGCGCCCACCGAGATGCAGCAGCTCGAGGACCTCGTCGAACCGTGCCGTGTCCGAAGCGCCCGGCGTGCAGGTCGGGAAGATCTTCGCCGCCGAGTCCGCACCGAACGCGGCTGTGTCGATGAGGGATTCGCGAGCGCGCATCCAGTTCTCGTTGCCGGTGACGGTGTTGATCTCACCGTTGTGCGCGATCCGCCGGAACGGATGCGCGAGCGGCCACGACGGGAAGGTGTTGGTGGAGAAGCGCGAGTGCACCAGGCCCAGTGCGCTCTCCATCCGCGAATCCTGCAGATCGAGGTAGAACTCCCGCAGCTGCGGGGTGGTCAGCATGCCCTTGTAGACGAAGGTCGCACCGGACAGGCTCGGGAAGTACACGGTCTCGCGGCCCGGGCCGTCGGCACCGGCACCCTTGGTACCGAGTTCGGCCTGCACCCGCTTACGCACCACGAACGCCTTGCGCTCGAGATCCATCCCCTCACTGCCGGAGATGAACACCTGCCGGAACGTGGGCATCGCGTCGCGCGCCAACGCGCCCAGCGAGCTCTCGTTGGTGGGCACCTCGCGCCAGCCGAGCAGTGTCAGTCCCTCGGCCTCGACGATCTTCTGGACACCTTCGCAGGCCAGCCGTGCGTCTTCGGAGCCCTGGGGCAGGAACGCGATGCCGGTGGCGTAGGCACCCTCGGCGGGCAGCTCGAAGTCAACGACCTCACGCAGAAAGCGGTCCGGAACCTGAATCATGATGCCCGCGCCGTCACCGGTGTTCGGTTCGGCACCTGCGGCACCACGGTGCTCCAGATTCACCAGCGCGGTGATGGCCTTGTCCACGATGTCGCGACTGCGGCGACCATGCATGTCGACGACGAAGGCGACACCGCAGGCGTCGTGTTCGTTGACCGGGTCATAGAGCCCAATGGGGCCCGGAGCATGCTTCATAAGTTGCCTCACTTTGTGCGCGACGCTGCGCACGGATATCCGTTACCAGTCCTGGGGACACATCGGAGCGAGTGTCCTCATCGACACCGCCACTCAAGCGTCGCGAACTACCCGAATCCATGGGCTGACCTGGGCAGTTACGTCGGCCGCTCGGCGGTGTCCATGCCAGCGTCGTTGCTGACGGCGCGCCCGGGCTCCACTGTTGCGCCCGGCACCACCCTGCTTACGGAAGCATTGTCGGTCATTTTCTCACGACGGGTACCCGGTATCGAAATCCGGCTACCACACTCTGCCCCTGTCGGCATCGGATTGATATCAGAGTTCGACGATCGGCTCCGGGTGGTCTCCCCCGTCATCTAGCGTCGAGCCCGTGTCCACTCCGGTGCAGCAGTGGCGACCTGCGGGCCGTGGTTCGGTGCGCTCGCGCACCATCAACGGCTACTTCGCGCGCGTGTCGCATCCGTTCATGGCCGCGGCAAGTCTGCGGGGTACCCCGTCGGCGCAGTTCCTGGCCGCGATGCGGCCGGGGCTCAACCGATCGTTGACCGCGTTGTCGCCGGTACCGGCCGAAACCCGCGTCGAACCAATCCGGGAATGGCTCGACGGTGTGCGGGTGCGGGGTGAATGGGTCAGCGCCCACCCCGGACCGCCGCGACCCGAGTCGCCGACGCGCATCATCTACTACCTGCATGGCAGCGGTTACGTGATCTGCTCACCGCGGACCCACCGCGGACTGGTCGGCCGATTGTCCAAGCGCACCGGGTGGTCGGCGTTCAGCCTCGACTACCGACTCGGCCCGGAGTATCCGTTCCCGACCGCGGGCGACGACGCCATCCGCGGCTATCACTGGCTGCTGGACCAGGGTTTCCGGCCGGACCAGATCGTCGTCGCCGGTGATTCGGCCGGCGGGCACCTGGCCCTGGATCTGATCGCCGACAATCATCGCCGGGGCATCGGCCAGCCGGCCGGTCTGGTGCTGTTCTCCCCGCTCTACGACCCGACCTTCGAGTTGGCCGTCGCCAGTCAGCGTCGTGGGGTGCGCGATCCATTGATCGACGCGGTCGCCGGCCAACGGTTCCTGCGCCTCTACACCGGCGGTACCGCCGCCGACCATCCGCGCATGCGGGTGGCGCTGCATCCCGAGATGTCCCTGCCCCCGACGCTCATCCAGGTGGGCGCACTGGAGGTGATGGGCGACGACGCGCGGGCCATGCACCGCGCGTTGACTGCCGCCGGCGCCGACGCCGCGCTGCAGGAGTGGCCCGGTCAGGGCCATGTGTTCCAGATGTTTCCGTTGTTCTCTCCGGAATCCCGGCAAGCGTTGCATGAGGCCGCCGGCTTCATGTCGACGCTCGCCACCAATTGAGAAAGAAAGCAGGTATCCCCCATGCCCGGACTCGACGACCTGATGGGTTCACTGCCGCTCGGCGACATCGCCGGGAAACTCGGCGTGAACGAGGCTCAGGCAGCGGCCGCGGCCAAGGTGGCCACCCCCGCCTTGCTCGGCGGCATGCAGGAACAGGCCAAGGACCCGACCGAGGCCAAGAACCTGGCGTCCTCGCTCGGCCAGGGCAAACCCGACGGCGGCAACTTCGTCAGCAACATGTTCGGCGGCCAGTCCGACCAACTGGCCGGCACCCTGTCCAAGCAGGCCAACGTGCCCGGCGTCAACGCCGGGATGATCTCCAAGATGTTGCCGATGCTGGCGCCGATCGTGATGGGCTTCGTCGCGAAGAAGGCGATGGGCGGCGGCGGTGGTGGCGCGGGTGGGCTCACGAGCGCCCTCGGCGGTAACCCGGGCGGCGGACTGGGCAACGTGCTCGGCGGGTTGCTCGGCGGCAAGTAACCCGGGCTCAGTCGCCGGCCCGGTGGTGCGGACCGCGCACGTCGGTGTTGATGCTGAGCCGACGACCCAGCGCCCGCCCCTCCTCGGACCCCAACCCCTGGACATCCGAGCCGCGGGCGAGGCGTTGGTCGAGGTCGGTGGTCCACACGGTGGGCACCGCCTCGTCGAGCGCCTGCAACCGGGCGACCAGCGGAGGGTCCTGTTCGTCCGGACACTGCTCGATCAGATTCTCGAACAGCGCCCGTAACCGGCGTCCCACCTGCACCGAACCCGAGCCGTAGTGGCGGATCTGGTCGGTGCCGATGGCGACATAATCGGCCCAACTGCGTCGATAGCCGCGGATCATCGACAGTGACTCCGACCGCTCGTCGGCGAGCAGTCGCGGGGAGAGCATCAAGAGCAGGTCCTCGATGTGATTGAGGGCCTGCACTGCACGGCTCGGGTCGTTGATGGCCGGCGACAGCGCCTTGAGCGCGACGTCGCTGATCGCCTGCAATGCCGCCGCCGGGCTGACCTCGGGGCGGTGGGTGTCGCCGAACAGCACGCAGGCCAACAGTTGGCGGGGATGAATCCGGTCGGCATCACCGATCACCTCGAACATGCCGACGTTGTGCGGGACGAAGTCGCCGGTCCCGACCAGCAGGTCGATGCGCACGCCCCACTTGACCGCCAGCCGCTGCACCCGGGCCAGGTCGATCGCGAGGATCACCCGCCCGTCGGGCGGCACATCGCGGAATTGCACGATGGTCCGCTCGGCGTCGGGGTCGGCCGGGACGTCGGCGGCGATGTGATCGCTCAGACCCGTCGGGATCTCGTCGGGATACAGGCGGTTGATCGCGCCCCGTCCTTCGGCCTCGATCCAACGCAGCAGCTGCGACGAGTTCAGGATGCTGCCGACCTTGGCGGTCAGCCGGATGAACAGGTAGACGCTCAGCAACGTCAGGACGAGTGCGATTCCGGTCGAGATGCCGGGCACACTGCCGGACTTCGACGTCGTCGCCAGGTCCAGCGCGATGATCAGCGTGAACGCGAAGGTGGCCAAGAAGATCCCCGTCGACCAGCGCATCACCGGATCCTGCTGGAACATCGGGATCACCCGCACCGAGATCTGGGCGGCACCGAACTGCATGGCCAGCGTGACAGCGGTGAACACCAGACCGGTCAAGGTGGCCATCGCCCCGGCGATCACCCCGAGCAGGGTCGCGGTCTCGCCGGCGTCTAACGAGGTGATGTCCACACTGGCGTCGGCCACCGACGCAATGAGGCCGGCGATGATCGCGACCGTCACGCACGTCATCGGCAGCCGCCACGGCGGTTTGGTGCCCAGCAGATGGCGGGTCCGTCGCCAGCGCACCCAGGACGCGAGCCGCGCCGGCGCCCGATGGGGCGCCACCACGACCTCGGGGGTCACCGGCAGGCTCGCGGGTGCTGCGGGCAGCCCGAATCGCCCGGCGACCACCTCCTGCACAACGACCTTCCAGCGGGTGAGCGGCTGGCGAAAGCGTCGTTCCCGGTCGATCGCCTTGGCCTGTTTGCGCGGGTTCTCGATGTAGCGCCACCGCGCCCACGGAGACCGTGGACGTGCGACGCGGATCGACCCGATCAGCAGCAATGGCGGGATGAAGAGGCCGACCAGCCCCGTCCACAGCTTGCCCTTGAGGACCGTGATGGCCGCGAGCAGCACATTCGCCACCAGCGCGATGATCAAACCGATGCGGGTGCCGACATCGGAGGACTCCTCGAAGCCGGTGATCGTCTCGGTCACGCCGAGTGGGCGGAACCCCAGGAGGAAGAGCACACCGATGGCGATCGCGACGAAGACGGCGTCGATCGACGCGCGCCCCTCCTCTTCCCAGTACACGTCGCGCAGGTGCAGCAGCAGTGCGAATTCGTCGAGGACGAGCGCACATCCGATGCCGAACACGGCCGCCAGAATGACGTTCGCGATCGGTGTCTCGAAACTCGAGAGCGCAACGAAGCAGAATCCCGATCCCAGCATCAGCAGCACGCCGAAGAACTCGTGGTGCATGTGGACGCCACCCGGAGTGACGTTGCCCGGCCACCAGCTGACCTCGGCGCGAATCATCCGCACGCTGAGCCGGATGAACAGAAAGGTGAGGATGAACGCGACGAGCATGATGAACAGCGGCAACCGACCCGTCTCGACGATCGATTGATCGAACCACCGGGTCATGTCCCGACTCTACTGTGGTCATCCGGGCTTTCCGCGCCGAAATATGCAGGCGCGTCCCCTATTCTGAGCCGATGGAAGCCCTCGTGACGGTCGTCGTCGTCGATGACCATCCGTTCTTTCGCGATGGGGTGGCGCGCGGCCTCACCCAGAGCGGTCGTATTCGGGTGCTCGGCGAGGCCGGCGACGGCACCGCAGGCCTCGAGCTCATCCGCCGCGAAGACCCCGATGTCGCCGTCGTCGACTACCAGATGCCCGGCCTGACCGGCGTCGACGTCGCGCATGCGGTGACGCGGGATGGCCTGCGCACCCGGGTGTTGCTGCTGTCTGCGGTCACCGACGGGCCGATCGTGTTCGCCGCGTTGGAGAAAGGCGCCGCGGGTTATCTCGCCAAGGACGCCGACCGCGACGAGATCGTGGGTGCGGTGACCCGGGTGGCCAAGGGTGAGACGGTCGTGCCGCCCGAGTTGGCGGCGGGGCTCGTCGGGGAGATCCGGACGCGGTCGCAGTCCGACGCTCCGGCGCTGAGTGAACGAGAGCGGCAGGTGCTCAACGGGTTTGCGCGTGGGTTGTCGATCCCGCAGGTGGCCGCCGAGCTGTACATCGGCGCGTCGACGGTCAAGACCCACACGCAGCGGCTCTACGAGAAGCTCGGGGTGTCCGACCGCGCGGCCGCGGTCGCCGAGGCGATGCGCCGTGGCCTCCTCGAATAACCCACCGCCGCTGGGCCTCGACGCGCTGGCCGGCGAACCGGGTATCTCACCGATCCTGCTCGATCACGCCCTGCGCGGCGTTCGCGTCCAGGTGTTGCTGCGCCTGCTCCTCGGTGTCTTCACCGTGGCCACCGTGCTGCTCGACCCGCCCGCGCACGGTGCCGTGTTCTGTACGGTCGTCGCCCTCGCGTACCTCGTGTGGTGCGTCGTCGGACTCGTGCTGGGACCACGTGGCGGACTGTGGACGATCCTCTATGCCTGGCTCGCGGTGTTCATCGATCTCCTGGTGCTGACCGTGCTGGCCATCGTGGCCAGCGAGTCCGACAACATCAGCTGGACCTCCGACGTCCTGGTCAACGGATTCGCCATCGTGCCGATGATCGCGGCCACCCAACTGCGGCCGCGGATCTGCGCGGCCGTCGTCGTCCCCACCGTGATCGTCTACTTCGTCAGCAGCGCGGTGGCGCGGGCCCCGAACGGGGAACCGTGGTCGCTGATCGCCTTGCGCACGCTGGTGATCGCGACACTCGCGCTCGGTGCGGTGCTGCTCTCGGCAGTGCAACGGTCACGGGTGGCGACCATTGGTTCGCTTGCCGCGCAACGGAGTCGGCTCCTCGACGAAGCGGCGCAGATCGAGGAGCGCGAACGCCGCGATCTCGCCGAACACCTGCACGACGGCGCGCTGCAATACGTGCTGGGTGCCCGGCAGGAACTCGCCGTGGTGCGCGACGGCAGCGACCCCGACGCCCTGGACCGCGTCGACGAGGCACTGCACGAGGCCGGACGGTTGCTGCGCTCCACTCTGGGTGAACTGCATCCCGCGGTCCTCGAACAGGCCGGGCTCCCGGTTGCCCTCACCGACCTGGCGTGGTCGGTGGAACGGCGCACCAACCTGACGATCGCGGTGGACACCGTCGGCTGGCCGGAAGGGCTACGTACACCGGTGGATCCGTTGCTCTACGCCACCGCCCGCGAACTGCTGACCAACGTCGTCAAGCATGCGCAGGCCCGGCGTGTGGAACTCACCGCCGAGGCCGACGACGATGCCGCCCGGGTCATCGTCGTCGACGACGGTGTCGGGGTCGACGAGGCAGAGCTTGATCGCAAGGTGGCCGAGGGGCATATCGGGTTGGCGTCACGGCGCGTCCGGCTCGAACAGCAGGGCGGCTCGCTGCGGATCGCCCAACGGTCCGGCGGCGGCACGGTGGCCGTGGCAGAGGTGCCGGTTACCTGAGCCGGCTCAGGAGAAGGACGGAAGCTCGACCGATCCGTTGCCTCCGCTGCCACCCTTCGCGGCGAAATTCGTGGTGCACCCGTTGAACGAGACGTTGTCGACATTCACCTTGCCGGACTTCTCGTTCGGCTGGCTCGAGATGCCGTAGTCGTCGATCACCGTCGTGTGGCCGGAACTGTTGGCAGCGGCGACGAGTTTGTCGAGCGAGGCATTGGTGCCCTGCGGAACGCCCGGGAGATCACGGGTCGCCCACCACTGGTTCGACTTGGTGGCGTCGGGCTGCTTGCCGTCCTGCGGCGCAGTCCACACCAGCGTCGTGAAACCGCTACTCTCGCCGGTATTGGCGCCGGTCACCCGGATTTGCCAATTGGCATTCCCCCCCTTTTTCTCGAACGTCAGCGGTTCCTTGGCCAGCTCGGTCAGCGGTAGTTTTCCGGCGGTGTGATACGACGCGTTCCGTGGCGTCTGAGCCGTCGTGGTGAACTCCAGCGAACCGTCCGAATCGGAAACGTTCGTCGCGGAGTACTTACCCGCCTGACCCTGTTCGTCCGGGAACGTGTTCCCCCAGCCGTTCTTGCTGGTGGGAGTGGAAATCTTTGCGCAATTGGCCTCCGAGACCGGCGCCGCCGAGGCTCCGGCGGGTACGGCAAATGCGGCTGCTCCCACTGCGGTTCCCAAAACTGCTGCACGAATCATCTTGTGGCGCATACGACTATTTCCTCCCCATCTTTTGTCGATAATGACGTTGCCGAGGCTAACAAAGTTGGTATCGGGTATCCACCCCCGCCCGCTATTCTTTCTATTTCGATAAATCGGGGCATGATTTCCGAGAATTGTTCGCAGATGTCTTGAACTGGCAATTCTTGGGCGTGATCGCCCGATCACCGGCCGCGGCGACAACCGCCACCGGATGACATGATCGACCGATGAGCACCATCGTCTTCGTTCACGCCCACCCCGACGACGAAGGCACGGGTACCGCGGGCACGATGATCCGCGCCGCCCGTGAGGGTCACCGGGTGGTGGTCGTGTACTGCACCGACGGGGACCCGGGAGACGTGCCCGACGATCTGGCGCCAGGCGAGACGGTGGCGAGTCGGCGCCGCGGCGAGGCGGAGGCATCGGCCGCCATCACCGGCACCGCCCGCGTCGCGTGGCTGGGATACGCCGACTCCGGCATGACCGGCTGGGCACAGAACCACGCCGACGGCGTGTTCGCCCGCGCGGAGGTCGGCGAGGCCGCACGCCGCTTGGCGGATCTGTTCGACGAGGAGCGCGCCGACGTCGTCGTCGGCTACGACTCGCACGGCGGCTACGGCCACCCCGATCACGTCATGCTGCACCGGGCGACGCTCGCCGCAGTGGACCTCGCCGCGACCCGACCGCGCTACCTCGAGGTCACGATGAACCGAGACCTCATGCGGCAGTTGTTCATTGCCGCCACCGAGATGGGGATGGAGGGATTCGACCCCGACCTACGCGGCGACGACGGCACGCCGATGGGGACGCCCGAGGCCGAATTGCACTGGGCCGTCGACCTCGGCGACGACGTGATGGCCAAACGCGAGGCGCTCGCATGCCACGCCAGTCAGAGCGACGTCAAAGAGATGCTGTCCATGCCAGTGGAAATCTTTCCGCTCGCCTTCGGCACCGAGCACTACATCGAACCCGGCCGGCCGGCAGGCATGGTGCGGGGCTGGTGGTTGGACCACGGGGTGGGTCAGTCCGCCTGACCACCCCCGAGCACGAAATCCCGAAATCGCCCCGCCGCATCCGGCAGCGGGCGCGGACGAAACCAGGTGAGTCCGATCTCCCGGGTCTCGCCGGCCAGCGGGACCAGCGCGACATCGGTATGCGGGTCGGCGTCCTCGACCGGCACCACGCCGACACCGAGGCCGGCGCCGGCGAGCCCGGTGATGGTGGTCAGCTCGCCGGACTCGAAGGCGATGGTCGGGGTGAGATCGGCGGCAGCACAGAGCTCGTCGAAGATGCGTCGCATACCGAAGCCCCGCTGCATGACGATGAACTCCTCGTCGGCGGCCTCGGCCAGCCCGATCGAGTCGCGGCCGGCAAAGCGGTGATCGCGGGGCACGGCGAGCGCCAGGCGCTGCTCCGCGATGGATCCCCAGGCCATGTCGGTGCGCATCGGGCGCGGTGACACGATCGCGAGATCCGCGTCGCCGGCGACCACATGTCGCACCACTGTCGCCGCCGCATCCTGGGTGAGCACGAATCGCGCGCTCGGATTGTCCTGGCGGAAGCGGCGGATGAGATCCGGTACCAAGCGCACGCCGAACGAGTGTAGGAACGCCAGGTGCACCGCACCCTGGGCGGGCATGCGGAGTTCGTCGATTTCGCGGCGACCGGCCTCGAGTTGCGCGGCGGCCCGGCGCGCGCGTTCCAAGTAGACCTGGCCGTACCGGTTCAGCACAATGGCGCGGCCCTGCCGATCGAACAGCGCGACACCGAGGTGTTGTTCGAGTCGGACGAGGAATCGGGACAGCGTCGGTTGTGACACATGTGCCCGCGCGGCCGCCACGGTGAGGTTCTCCGTCTCCGCGATCGCTATGAACCATTTCACGTCGTCGTGCACGGCACTCACGCTACCTGCGGTCATACAGAAATGAATGACTGTGACCACAATGCTTCATTTCTCAATCGAAGCGTGGGTGAGCACTCTGGACTGTGATGACCGCACACACCGTCGACCGCGCAGCACCCGTCCGGCATGCCCTGGGTTCGCCGGGCTACCGACGTACCACCGTCGCACTCTTCGCCGCCGGCATGACGACGTTCATGGCGCTGTATTACGTGCAGGCGCTGCTGCCGCAGCTGTCGGATCATTTCGGGATCTCCCCCACCACGTCGGCCCTCGCCGTGTCGCTGACCACCGGCTTCCTCGCACTCGCGATCATCCCGGCGAGCGTGCTGTCGGAGCGCTTCGGGCGCGTGCGAGTGATGGTCGGCTCGGCGGTCGCGGCGTCGGTGATCGGGGTTGTGCTGCCGTGGTCGCCGACGGTGGAGATACTGCTCGCGGGCCGCGCGCTCCAAGGCCTGCTGTGCGCGGGAGTGCCGGCGGTCGCGATGGCCTATCTCGCCGAGGAGGTCGAAGGCCGGTCACTGGGGACGGCGATGGGCCGGTATGTCGCGGGCACGACGATCGGCGGCCTGACCGGTCGACTGATCCCCGGGTTCGCCGTCGACGTGATGTCCTGGCAGTGGGCGTTGGAGATCGCCAGTCTGGTGTCGTTGGCGTTCGCGGTGGTCTTCTGGCGTTCGGTGCCGTCGTCGCGGTTCTTTGCAGCGCAACGCGTCTCCCCACGGATCACGATGCGGAATCTGGTTACGCATCTCCGGGATCCGCGATTGTGGCCACTGTTCGTCCTTGCCTTCGTGCTGATGGGTGGCTTCGTGACGGTCTACAACTTCGTGGGCTACCGGCTGTTGCGGCCCCCGTTCGGACTCAGCGAAGCTGTTGTCGCAGCGGTGTTCCTGATGTATCTGGCGGGTACGTTCTCCTCGGCGACGGCCGGTCGCCTCGCGGACCGGTTGGGACGTCGACGTGTGCTCGTCGCGGCGATCGTGGTGATGCTGGGAGGGCTGGCGTTGACCGTGCCGGATCAACTCTGGCTCATCCTCGCCGGGATGTTCTTCTTCACGGCAGGGTTTTTCGCGGCGCACTCGGTGGCGAGTGCCTGGGTGTCGGCGCAGGCCACCGAGCATCGGGCGGAGGCGTCGTCGCTCTATCTCTTCCACTACTACCTCGGCAGCTCCGTCGTGGGAGCGCTTGGCGGACTGGCCTTCTCTGCATTCGGGTGGGTGGGTGTCGCCGGCTATGTCGGCGTGCTGATCGTCGTCGGATGTGGTCTGGGGTTCCGGTTGCGCGAGTGTCCCATTCCGTGATTCAGCTGCGGTCGGCAGCGTCTCCGCCGAGCAGCGGGAAGAAGTGACCGGCCACGTCCCGAAGGAACCGCACGATCAGCTCCGGGGTGAGTTGGGCGTCCGGATCCTGCAGTTCGGCAGGGAGATTCACCCCCATCTCGCGGGCGCGGGCCAGGAGTCCGGGACCGACGGTCTTGCCGAGAGTGCTCAGCGCGCGGCCCACCACCTCGGGATTCATCGTCCATTCCGGCACGGGGAGTGCCTGCACCTCGGTCCAGGTGTCGGGATTCCGGGGCGTTTCGCGCGTGAAGAGATGGTCGAAGGTCCGGGCCGAGGCATCGCGCCCGGTGAACGCCTCGCCGAGACCCCACTGCTTCCGCAACGTCGCGATCAGCGAGGTGTGGCGGTACTCCTCGTTGTGCACCGAACCCGATTCCACCCACGGCGACACCAGGATTGCCGGCACGCGATAGCCGGATCGGTCGAAGGTGAAGCCGCACTCACCGGGTGGCGCGGACGGATCCGGGGGCGGCACCGGCCCCGGCGGGACGTGGTCATAGGTGCCGCCCGGCTCATCCCATCCGATCAGCAGCGGCGTGTTCCACACGTTGGGTCCGTCCTCCGAGATGGCCGATCGGTAGGCGGTGAACACCTGCTCGAGAAAGGCCTCACCGGCCAGCATCGACGACGGACTGTCGACGTCGACAGTGACCGCGTCGGAGAACGATCGGCCCATCGCCGGGTGGTAATCCCCATGTCCGGCAATCATATTGGGCTCGATGAGGGAGAAGTTGGGTAGCGTTCCGGCGGCCGCGTCCCGCTCGAACTCGGCGAACGGCACGAAGTGGGTGGCCAGTCGCTCCTTGAGCCGCGGAAAGTGGATCACCCCGGTGAACGACAGAGCCATCGGTTCCCGCACATAGACTTTCCAGGTCCGACCGTGGGCCTCGAGTCGCTCGAAGAGCGTCTCCGCGTCGTTGTCGGTGAACCACTTCGTCGACGGACTGTTCACCACCAGACCCGACGACGTCGCCGCCGTCCAGAAGGACCGGTTCATGAAGGTCTGCGACGGCACCTCGCAGAACCAGTGGTCGAAGACCGCGAAGTCGCGAGCAATGCCGTTGAGCACCGGTAGCTGTTGCGGCGTATAGCCGGTCATGATGTGGGCGTACTCGTCGTAGGTCGGCTGCCGCCCGATCTCGCCGGTGAACGTGGAGATGTAGTCGGTGACAAACCCGTCCATGGTCGGCGTCGCTCCGGCCGGCGGCGCGTTCCAGGGCGCGGTCACCGCGTCCCCGATGATGCACCGGTTGTGGTCGTCGAGCGTGTTGAAGAGTTGGGTGTTGGTGTGGAAGTATTCTTCGCCAGAGTCAGGATTCGGCGAATCCATATCCGTCGCAACGGTATACGGCACCGTTCCACGCTCTGCGCCGTGTTCGGCCCACTCGGGGATCGGGTTGCTCAGGTCCTTGCCGATGACACCGTCGAAGTTCTTGCCGTCGTCGGGACCGTAGAGGTGGCCGAGCACGTTGTCCAGCGAACGATTCTCGAACAACACCAGCACGATGTTGTCGAGTGCGTGGGACTTGTCGGGCTGAGACGGCGCCACCCACCGAGAATACCGCTCACGTCGAGCCAGGAACACCCCGCGTTGTCATGCACACGGCGTGTGCCGCCCGCGGCGCACACGCTGCGCGGGCGACACACTGGCATGGTGCGATTACCCGCACCCCCCGTGACATCTATGAGTGTTCGAGGACTTCACGCTCGGTCACACGGGGAGCATCGTCCCGAGCGTCACCGCGAGCGCCATGATGCCGAGAATCAGCGATGCCGCGATGTAGATGCCGCCGGAGGTTCCGGCCAGAAGCGGTTCCCGCTCCTCACGCGCGGCTTCCGTTCCGGTGATACCTACTGCGGTGGCTCGAACCTCGTTGGGCATGCTCATCGGTGCTCCCAGCACTAGGCAAATAAATCTATGTCGACGCGAATAGATTAAGAGTCCGTGTGCAGCGATATTTTGTCAATCGCGGTATCGATCGTGTAGTCAGACCGTGATGCGCGACCAGCCAAGATAACGAAAAGGTCTCGACTACGGTCGGGCGACAGTCACCGCAACTGCGCGAGCTGCTCCCTGAGCTGGGCGTTCTCGTCCTCGAGGTCGAGAATCCGCCGGACCGCCGTCAGGTTGACCCCGGCGTTGACCAGGCCGGTGATCCGCTGGATGCGGTCGATGTCGTTATCGCTGTACCGTCGGGTGCCGCCGTCGGTCCGCGCCGGTGACACCAATTCATGGCGCTCATACAGCCGCAAGGTCTGCAGTCCGACGCCGGAGAGTTCAGCCGCAACGGAAATGCCGTACACGCCGTGGTCGGCGCGAGTGCGTGCGGAGTGGGTCACGATCCTCCTCAGCAAGGGTGGAGCAGTCTGCCAAAAACCTACCTGAGCGAGTATAGATTCTCGTTCCCCCGAGTCCACCCCAACCGCTGGGCGATTTGACCTGTTTCTCGGGATCGAGCCGGTGACCCCACCGGCTCAGGACGCTGCGGCCTTCTGCATCGCCGACTCGTAGGCGTCGATCAACCAGTCGGCGGTCGCATCGGCCAGCAGGACGGCACATCGATCGCGATCGGCGAACACCTGAACCCGCCAGGGCGTTTCCGCGTCACGATCCACCAGGCCGACGGCATCTGCGGTGTTGGTGGCCAGGGCATACCGGCTGAACTCGAAGTCCACCCGCAATCCGTAGCGCCCGTCGAGATTGACCACGGCCGCCGGACGCCCAGATGCGACCGTCAGGACCCGGAGCGCGTCGCCGTATTGATCAGTGAACTCAGAACGACGAGGCACGTCGGTTTCTCATTTCTTCCGATGCACGAAACTCGGCCACCGTCTTGACCACCCCTTACGGTAGTCCACCGATCTGCGCCATCGGGGTCTGGCACGAGATCGCCCGCAGGTGCGCCGAGCCCCGCGAAACGGTGCACGTTTTCCTGGTCCAACACGCTCCCGTTATCTTCTTTCCATGACATAGATTTTGTGCAATCATTCGCCTATGAAAACAGCGAGGAGCCGCCCCGCGACGATGTACAAGCCGCTGTCGCTGGCCACGAGCATCGCGGGTGGCATTGCCGCGAGTGCTGTGTTCAAGGCCGTGTGGCAGCGAGCGGCCGGCCAGTCCGAAGTGCCCAACCCCGCCGACCTGAGGCAGAACACCCGCGACATCCTCATCGCCGCTGCGGTGCAAGGGCTGATCTTCGGGTTGGTCAAGGCCGCGATCGACCGCGCCGGCGCACACGGCTATCGCGCGATCACCCACCAAGACCCCGTGTGATGGCCTAGCCACCCCATCCGCGGTCTCCTACTCATCGAAAAGGACTCATACACAGCATGATCGGAACCATCATCAGCGCGATCATCGTCGGTTTGATCATCGGCGCCCTGGCCCGGCTCGTCATGCCGGGCAAGCAGGACATCGGGATCATCATGACGATCATCCTGGGCGCTGTCGGATCGCTTCTCGGCTCGTGGCTGACCTACCAGTTCGGCTACCACAACAGCAACGGCGGCTGGGAGATCATCCCGTTCATCGTCGGCATCGTCGTTGCCGTGTTGCTCATCGCGGGCTACCTGGCGCTTCGCGGGCGCACCGTGCGGAGCTGACCCGGACCAATCCGAAGTCCGCGCCACCCCGAATAGACCCTGAACACAAGTCAGATAACAGAAAGGAACACATCATGGGACTGGATGACAAGATCTCGAACAAGGCCGAGGACCTGCAGGGAAAGGCCAAGGAGGCCACCGGAAACGTCACCGGCGATGACGAGCTGAAGAGCGAGGGCAAAGCCGATCAGGCGTCGTCGGCCGTCAAGGACGGTGTCGAGAAGGTCAAGGACGCGGGCAGCAAGATCAAGGACGCCTTGTCCGGCAACTGATTCGACGCACTCAGACCACGGCGCCGCTCATCCTCTCCGACGGAGGGGGTGGGCGGCGCCGTGTGGCGTCCGGGTGGTTTTCGGGCGGGGTCAGACCCCGGCCGCGGCACCGGTCAGCGGCGGGTTGGCGGCCAGTACGCCGTTCTCTTCGTCGGTGAAAGCCCTTGCCCGCGAGAGGAATCGGACACCCTCCGGGGCTTCGAGGCTGAATCCCGCACCACGCCCCTGGACCACGTCGAGGATCAGCTGGGTGTGCTTCCACAATTCGAACTGGTCTCCGTTGATCCACACCCGCACGTCGGGCAGTGGTTCGGGGAGCGCGATCTCGCCGACCAGCACGTCGCGTTGGCCGATGCGGTATTCGCCGACCGGATAACACATCGGGGCCGAGCCGTCACAGCATCCACCGGACTGGTGGATCATGAGTCCGCCGTGCAGCTCCGACAGTTTCGTCAGGAGCTCCACGCCGGCGTCTGTGGCGACCACCCGGTCGGGGACGGCGCCGGAATCTTCGCTTGTCATGACTTCGCCTACCTCTCGCTGTGATCTGAAGCACAGCGTAGTACTGCCGTTGTTGCAGCGGGGTTGCAGCGACTGGCCCCCGATCAGGCGGCGTGGGATGTGGGAGTCACACTCGCCGTCGGCGCGGAGGGCTGAGCAGGCGAAACCGGGCTGAGTGGGCTCGCCGGGACGGCCGGGTTCACGATGGGCACCATGGGATGAGCCGGCGAGATGTTGCCAGCCGGGACCGACTGCACGGCCGGATTCACGATCGGTGCCATCGGGTGCGCCGGCGAGATCGGACTGGACGGAACCGCCGGTCCGGACGGGGTACCACTGTTAGTCGCCGACGTGCTGTACGACGACGTGGCCGTCGACGACGACTCGCCGTGTGCGATGGCGGTGAGCCCAACTGCCGCGGCCGCGATGAGAGCACAACCGGCGATCGTGCCGATCACCACGGTCACCCGTCGCTTGCCGGTGCCCGTCGCAGCCTCATCGTGGATGCCCTTGTCGTTGCTCGCGGTGGTGGTGGACATGGCGACTGCCTCGATTTCTCCGGTCTCCCGGGCGGTGGTGTTTCGGTGAACACCTTCGAGTTTCGTCGCCGCACACCCTCGTCGGGATCGGCTGCCCAGTGGATGTGCCGGGGGATCGTCACGTCCACCGATCGGGGGAATCCGGTAGATAAAGCCCGGTAGATAAAGCTCCGCCGCGCACCCTCATCGAGAGTGCGCGGCGGGCCGTTCATCGGGCCTGGCCTGATCGACCGATCAGAAGAAGCCCTTCGCATTCTGCGCGTAGCCGACAAGCAGGTTCTTGGTCTGCTGGTAGTGCTCGAGCATCATCAGGTGGGTCTCGCGACCGATGCCGGACTGCTTGTAGCCACCGAACGCGGCGTGTGCCGGGTAGTCGTGGTAGGTGTTCGTCCACACGCGACCGGCCTGGATCTCGCGGCCGGCACGGTAGGCGGTGGCACCGTCGCGGCTCCACACACCGGCGCCGAGGCCGTAGAGGGTGTCGTTGGCGATGTCGATGGCGTCTTCGTAGTCCTTGAAGGTGGTCACGGCCAGCACCGGGCCGAAGATCTCCTCCTGGAAGATGCGCATCCGGTTGTTGCCCGCGAAGACGGTCGGCTTGATGTAGTAGCCGCCCGCGAGGTCGCCGCCGAGGTCGGCCACTTCACCGCCGACGAGGACCTTGGCGCCCTCTTCCTTGCCGATGGCCAGGTAGGAGCTGATCTTCTCGTACTGATCGTTGGACGCCTGCGCACCCATCATCGTGTCGGTGTCGAGCGGGTTACCCTGCTTGATCTTCTTGACGCGTTCGATGGCCCGCTCGATGAAGTCGTCGTAGATGCCTTCCTGGACCAGCGCGCGGCTCGGGCAGGTGCAGACCTCACCCTGGTTGAGCGCGAACATCGAGAAGCCTTCCAGCGCACGGTCGAGGAAACCGTCGTCGGAGGACATGACGTCGTTGAAGAAGATGTTCGGGCTCTTGCCGCCGAGCTCGAGGGTGACCGGGATCAGGTTCTCCGACGCGTACTGCATGATCAGGCGACCGGTGGTGGTCTCACCGGTGAACGCGATCTTCCGGATGCGGTTGCTCGATGCGAGCGGCTTGCCCGCCTCGACGCCGAATCCGTTGACGACGTTGAGGATGCCGTCCGGCAGCAGGTCGCTGATCAGGCTGATCATGTACAGGATCGACGCCGGGGTCTGCTCGGCCGGCTTCAGCACGACCGCGTTACCGGCGGCCAGCGCGGGAGCCAGCTTCCACACGGCCATCAGGATCGGGAAGTTCCACGGGATGATCTGTCCGACGACGCCGAGAGGCTCGTGGAAGTGGTAGGCCACGGTGTCTTCGTCGACCTCGGAGATCGAACCTTCCTGGGCACGCAGCGCACCGGCGAAGTACCGGAAGTGATCGATCGCGAGCGGGATGTCGGCGGCGAGGGTCTCGCGCACGGCCTTGCCGTTGTCCCAGGTCTCGGCGACGGCGATCTTCTCGAGGTTCTCCTCGAGGCGGTCGGCGATGCGCAGCAGCAGCAGCGAGCGCTCGGCGACGGGCACCTTGCCCCAGGCCGGCGCGGCGGCGTGGGCGGCGTCGAGGGCGAGGTCGATGTCCTCGGCGGTCGAGCGGGCGACCTCGCAGAAGGTCTTGCCGTCGACGGGCGACGGATTCTCGAAGTACTGGCCCTTGACCGGGGGGACCCACTTGCCGCCGATGAAGTTCTCGTAGCGGGTCTCGAAGGTCATCACCGATCCGTCGGTTCCCGGCTTTGCGTAGACGGCCATTTGTGCTCCTCAGGTTGATTCGATTGAGGGATATCCAGGTGTCACATGCGGTGGTCGCTTGTGATCTGTTGCACAGACTGTCAGGAGTGGCGTTGCACACACGTTGCACCTACGTACCCAACGTTGCAACGTCAGAAAACCGCAGCTCAGAGCGACCTACGCGGAGTTGACGACGTCGCTGATCGCGTCGAGTGCAACGTTCAACAACTCGGGTGCGCAGCCGACGTTGAGGCGCGCGAAGCCGACACCTTGCGTGCCGAAAGCGGGACCGGAGTGCAGCGCTACGCGTCCGCGGTCCAGGACTGCCGCGGCCGGGTCGTCGCCGAGGCCGGTGCCCCGGAAATCGAGCCATGCCAGATACGACGCGTCCGGGCGGCGCCAGGTCACGCCACCGAGGTCAGGTAGCCGGCGCTCGAGCAGGTCGAGATTGCCGACGATGGTCCGCAGTGTCGCGTCGAGCCAGTCGTCACCGGATTCGAATGCCGCTTCGGCGGCCGCCCGGCCCAGGATGCTGGTGCGGAACCCGACCTCCTCGGGCTGACGGTCCAGCATCGCCCGAGTGCGTTCCGAGGCCGCCACCATCAGCGCGCATTTGGCTCCGGCGAGGTTGAAGCCCTTGCTTGCCGAGTGGGCCGCGATGCCGACGTTGCGGGCGGTCTCGCTCACCGCGAGGAACGGGGTGAACCGCGCATGCGGATGGACAAGCGGCGCATGGATCTCGTCGCTGATCACCACCGCGCCGTGGGCGGCGACGAGTTCGGCGAGGGTGGCCAGGTCCGCCGACGGGTGGACCAGGCCGAGCGGATTGTGCGGATGACACAGCAGTACCGCGCGGGCACCGGCCTGCAGTTCGCGTTCGATACCGGGCAGGTCCAGCGACCACCCGTCGTCGCCGGCCAGCAAAGGCACCTCGCAGACCCGGCCGCCGGCCTCGGGGATGAGTTCGAAGAACGGCGGATAGACCGGTGGGGTGATGATCACCGGGTCGCCGGGCTCGATCGCCACGCGCAGCGTCTCGACGATGACCACACTGACATCGGTGGTCAGGCGCACGTCGGCGGGATCGACCGGCCATCCCCAACGTCGGTCGGCGAACCCGCTGAACGTGTGGCCGACCCGACCCGGTCCGCCGCAGTACCCCACATCCGATGCGGCCACCTGCGCGATCATCGCCTCGGCCACGGCGGGTGCCAGCGGAAAGTCCATCTCCGCCACGAACAGCGGTAGGACGTCGTCGGGGTAGGTGGTCCATTTGGCGCTGGTGCGTCGACGCAGTTCGGCGAGGCCGGGGATGGGTGGGGTGCTCACGCCCCCACCCTTACCAGCCGAGGTCGCCAATTCGGACAGTGACGCCGTCCGGATCCTTCGGCAGACTAAACGCATGACCTTCACCGCACGCGATTTCCCCGTCCGCATCGGCGTCCAACTCCAGCCCCAGCAGGCACCCGAATATTCGATGATCCGAGACGCCGTCCGCCGCGCCGAGGACATGGGCGTCGACGTCGCCTTCAACTGGGATCACTTCTATCCGCTCTACGGCGAACCCGACGGCGAACACTTCGAGTGCTGGACGATGCTCGGGGCGTGGGCCGAGCAGACCACCCGCATCGAGATCGGCGCGCTGGTCACCTGCAACTCCTACCGCAACCCGGAATTGCTGGCCGACATGGCGCGCACTGTCGACCACATGTCCGACGGCCGCCTCATCCTGGGCATCGGCTCCGGCTGGTTCGAGAGGGACTACGACGAGTACGGCTACGAGTTCGGCACCGCAGGCAGTCGACTCGACGATCTGGGGGCGGCGTTGCCGCGCATCGCCGACCGCCTCGGCAAGCTCAATCCACCGCCCACCCGTCACATCCCGGTGCTGATCGGCGGCGGTGGCGAGAAGAAGACCCTGCGGCATGTCGCCGAGCACGCCGACATCTGGCACTACTTCGTCAACGTCGAGACCTACCAACGCAAGGCGGCCATCCTCGACGAGCACTGCTCGACCGTGGGACGTGATCCCTCGACCATCGAGCACTCGGCGGGTCTGGACGCGAAGACACCCGATGATGCGCTGCGCAAGGCCGACGGCCTCGTCGAGGCCGGGATCTCGCTGATCACCGTCGGCGCCGGTGGGCCGGACTACGACCTCACCAAGCTCGAAGCCCTCTGCCGCTGGCGGGACGAACAGAACGGGTAACGGCCTCCGGCTAGATTGGAGCGCATGGTTTCCAGCGCTCCGCGTGCCGCGGCCACTGTTCACCGACTCCTCTACCTGATCCTCGGCGCTGCGTTCGCCGTCCTCGCCGTGCCCGGTTTCCTGGCACCGGGGACGGCGCACGCTGAACCGCCATCGCGCCTACCCACGCAGGTCGTGGACTCGGCGAACGTGCTGACTCAGGCGCAGCGGTCCCAGTTGCAGTCGTCGATCGATCAGCTCTACACCGATCACCAGGTGCAGATGTGGGTTGTGTACGTGACGACCTTCGACGGAATTCCGGCCCAGGAGTGGGCAAGCCAGACCGAGACGCTGAGCGATCTCGGCGACAGTGATGTGTTGCTCACCGTGGCGACCGAAGACCGGTCGTACTACTTCACGGCGCCTGGAAACATCGACGGCCTGAGCCAGAGCGACCTCGACGACATCGCCCGCGGCGACATCGTGCCTGCCCTGAAGAATTCTGATTGGGCAGGTGCCGGACAAGCGGCGGTGAACGGCATCTCCGGCGCGATGACGCCCTCGCACACCGGGTTGATCGTCGGCGCCGGTGTCGCCGCGGTCGCCGTCGTCGGTGGCGGCGGTGCGCTGCTCTATTCGCGGCGCCGGAAGCGTGGCCAGATCGAGGCCGGCATCGACGCGGTCCGCGAGCAGGAACTGACCGGCGACCAGCTCGCCGCACAACCCATCGACGTCCTCGATCCGTGGTCGCGAGAAGTGTTGACCGACACCGACAATGCCGTGCGCACCAGCGAGGAGGAACTTCGCCTGGCGATCGGCGAGTTCGGCGACGCCGAGACCGCGCCGTTCTCCCGCGCGCTCGCCGACGCGCGGGCCGCGCTGGCCAACTCGTTCGCGCTGCGCCAACGACTCGACGACAACGTCCCGGAAACCCCGGACGAGCAGCGGTCAATGCTGCTGCAGATCATCACGACGTGCACCGACGCCGACCGGGCGCTCGACGCCCAGGTCGACGCGTTCGACGAGATGCGCAACCTGCTCATCAACGCCGACAGCCGATTTGCCGAGCTGACCCAGGAACTCGTCGCCCTGCGGGCCCGGCTCGATGCGTCGCAGTCGCGGCTCGACGCGCTGGTCGGCTCGCACGGCGAGACGGTGCTCGCCTCGATCGTGCACAACGTGGAATTGGCGCGTGAACAGGTCGATTTCGCCGAGCGCAGCGCCGATCAGGGTCGCGAGGCAGCGAGCGCCCCGGCCGGCAAACAGGGTCCTGCGGTCGCCGCGATCCGGTCCGCGGAGGGGGCGATCAGCCAGGCGACCAAGCTGCTCGACGCGATCGATCACGCCGACGAGAACATCGCCGCGGCCCACACTCGGATGCCCGCACTCATCGACGAGGTCGACGGCGAACTGCGCGAGGCGGCCGCTCTGAGCGGCGACGGCGGACCCGGCCTGGCGACCGCGGTGGCCACCGCGACCACCGCATTGTCCAACGCGCGCACCGGATTCGCCGCCGATCCGCTGGGCACGTTCACCGCGCTCGTCGACGCCGACGCCGAACTCGACGACGCCCTCGACGCCGCTCGCTCTGCGTCGGCCGAGCGCACGCGCCGTACCGAGCTGTTGACCGCGGCCATCACGTCGGCTCAGGGCAAGGTCACCGCGGCGAGTGACTTCATCGCCACCCGCCGCGGCGCGGTCGGATCGCAGGCGCGAACCCGGCTGTCGGAGGCGGAGCGCCTGCTGCAGCAGGCCCAGGCGGTCGCCGGGACCGAGCCGGCCAACGCGACCGAGTTGGCCCGTCGCTCCGGCACTCTCGCCGATCAGGCATTGATGGCCGCGCAGGGCGACGTGGTGCAGTGGCAGCAAACGCAACAACGCCCGACGCAATCGTCGGGCGTTGGTGGTGCGGTGCTGACCGGCATCCTCGTCGACAGCTTCCTGCGGGGGTCGATGCGCGGCGGCGGATTCGGTGGTGGCGGTTATTCGAGCGGCGGCCGGAGCCCCGGATCGTTCGGCGGCTCAGGCAGTTCCGGCCGGATCGGGACGGGTGGCCGGTTCTGAGGGGTTACTTCTTCTTGCGGCCGACCGCGAGGTAGGCGATCGGTCCGAAGTAGTTGATGAACGACGCTGCGGCCCAGGCCTTCTTGGGACCGTTCACTTGATCTACCGGTCGATTCTTCAAGTCCCGCAACGCAATGCCCTGCAAGACGATCTGAACTGTTGCGCCGACGATGATCAGGGCGCGGGATCGCGGTGGGAGCTGGTTGAAACGTTTCCGTTGAGCCATGCTCCCACCGTACCCGTGCCTCAGGACGCCGCGGCGATGCCGGCAGTGTCGTCGATCAGCTCCTGCACCAGTTCCCGGGCCCCGCCCCACGGTCCGTAGCCGGATGCCGGGTTGAGGTGGCCGACGTCGCCGAGATCGATCACCCGGCTGCCCCACACCTCGGCCATCCCGGTGATCCGCCGATACCCTCCGAGCGGATCGGTGCGGCTGGCCGCGACCACGCTGGGGAAGGGCAACCGCCGCCGCGGGATGGGGGTCCAGCCGTTGCGGTCGAGTTCCGCACTGGTCGGATATCCCTCGGGCAGTGGCAGTTCCACGTCTGCGGGAGTGACGAGCAGGGCGCCCCGGACACGGCCGGTCGGCTGCTCGGACGCCCAGTGGACGGTGGTCAGCACTCCCGCGCTGTGCGCGACGAGCACGACCGGTCCATCGACCAGCCGGATCACCCCGTCGAGTGCGGCCACCCTGGCCTCGCGGCTGAGCTTGTCGTGGGTGCGCGGCGGCACGGTGCGCACTGGTCGTCCGTCCCGTTCCAGGTCTGCGGCGAGGTGTGTCTGCCAGTGGTCGGCCACGTGATCGCGCAGACCCGGAACGATGACGACTGTCGGTTCGACGCTCATGCGCTCGCGCCGTTCAGTTGCGCCAGCTTCCGCATGCCGACCGGGTGCAGGCGACGTCCGATGACCAGCGCGGCGATCGCACCGATGTACACCAGCGGCGAGAGCTTCAGTGCCGCAAGGAGTCCGATGTGGTCGGCGAGCAGACCGACGATGAACGGGCCGAGTGCGAGGCCGAGCAGGTTGTTGGCGACGGTGAGGGTGCCCATCGCGGATGCCCGGATCGAGGAGTGCGTCAGGTTCGCGACCATGGCCGCGGTCGGGCCGGACGAGCCGGCGGCAAAGAACGCGCCGATGCCCAGGGCGATCAGTTGTACCGGACCGGTGCCGAGGCTGAACCCGACGATCAGGCTGATCAACGAAATCGAGCAGAATCCGATGGCGATCAACCACTTACGGGTGGCGTCACCGCGGCTCAGCCGGTCGGTGATGAAACCGCACACGACCATGCCGGCGCCGACGAGGAGTACGATACCCGCGGCCGCCATGGCGGCCCGGTCGGTCGGCAGACCGTAGTAGCGGAAGAAGAAGCTCGGTGTCCAGGCGAGAAGGATTGCTGCGGTGAACATCTGCAGTCCGCCACCGATGTAGGCGCACACCACTGCCGGGTTGGTGAACAGGCTCGATACGGGGGCACGGAACTTCTTCCCCGCGGACTCCGCGGCCGGTGCGGCCGACTCGTCGACGGCGTGCCGGGCGATCTTGTCTTCGGTGACGAGGGCCCGGAATGCGGCGACGAGCAGCAGTCCGAGGACGGCCATGGCTGCAAAGGACCAGCGCCAGCCCAGATTCACCGCGATGATCCCGCCGAGCGCGACGCCGAGGACCGAGCCGAAGCTGCCGCCGGCCATGAACGCGCCGCTGAGCGTGGCGTGCAGGCGAGGGGCAAAGACACTGAGCACCAGTGCTATTCCGACGCTGCCGTAGGCCGCCTCACCGACGCCGACGAGGAAGCGCGCGCCGAGCATCTGCTCGTAGTTCTGCGCGACCGCGCAGAGTAGCGTGGCCACCGACCACAGCACCGCCATGATGACGAGACTTCGGACGCGGCCCCATCGATCGGCGATCAACGAGAGCGGGAACGTCAGCAACCCGACCATCAGGGCGACGATGCTGGTCAGCGATGCCAGTTGCGAATCGGCAAGGGCCCAATCCTGTTTCAGCAGGGGGAAGACCGAGCTCAGGACCTGCCGGGACATGTAGTCCGACAGCAGCAGCCCGAAGGCCAGGGCGAATACGAGCCACGGGTAGTACCGGGAGCGGTTGCGGGACGGAGCCGGGGTGGGTGACAGGGACGGGGTGGTGCCGGCGTCGGTGACGGCGGCATTGATCTGGGTGGTCATGGGTTTCCTGATCGGGGGTGTTGTGCTGGCGGTGGTCACCCGTGCTGGGTGAATCCGACCTGGCCGGGACGACGGTTGGGGGCGTAGCCGAGCTTGTAGAGCGTCTCGTCGGCGTCGGCGTAGGTCTCGCCGATGCGGTAGATGTCACGGGCTTCCTTGCCGGAGGCGACCTCTCGGCCGAGTTCACCGGCGATGCGCACGAGCTGCTGGATCTGCTCGACGGAGGTGATCTTCTCGCCGGGCGCGCCCCAGATGGTGTCCTCGTTGCCGCAGCGGGCGTGCAGTCCCATGGCCATCGCCATGGTGTTGACCGGCAGCACCGAACGCATCAGCGTCTCCAGGGTGAGGCAGGCGCCGTCCGGCACACGCTGGATGAAGTTCATGATGTTGTAGGGGTTGGGGCCGTCGAAGCCGCCGCCGATGCCGACCCAGGTGAGGTTCAGCGGCCCGGTGTAGACGCCACGGCGGATGAGACGCTCGACGGTCTCGAGCTGGGGGATGCTGGAGAGCTGGAAGTGCGGCTGAATACCCTTGGCCTGCAGTCGACGCAGGTGCTCCTCGACCCACTCGGGGCCGGCGGGCACGGTCATCTCGCGGTAGGTATCAGCCAGTTCCGGGCGCTCCATCGAGGTGCCGGCGATGTCGCCTGCGGTCATCAACTCCATGATGTTCATCTGGCTGGTGTTGATCGCGATGGTCACCTGATCGGGTGCCGGGTCGAGCTCGGCCAGCATGTGCCGGGTGTCGTCGGAGAGCCACTTCGCCTCGGCGCCATCACCTTCCGGTGCGAAGGAGATGGAGCCGCCGACCTGCAGGATCATGTCCGGCACTGCCTCGCGCAGTCCGGCGAGCAGCTCGTTGAACTTGGAGAGTCGCTTGCTGCCCTTGCCGTCGAGTTCGCGGACGTGGATGTGCAGCACGGTGGCGCCGGCCTCGTAGCAGTCGACGGCCTTCTGGATGTGCTCGTCCATGGTGAGCGGCAGGTCTTCACGGAAGTCGTCGAGCTCCCACTCGGGGCCGTACGGTGCGACCGTGATGACCAGCTTCTCCTGGGTCTCGGGGAAGAGGGCGTCGTCGTGGAAATGCATGGTGTCTCCTTGGTGAGGTGTTGCGGTTGATGGGTTTTCGAGGGGTGGTGCGGGGGTGATCAGAAGGGGCGGTCGCCGATGATGCCGGCGCGCTCCATCTTGCGGACGGCGGGCCAATAGTCCTGTACCGCATAGTGTTGCGTGGATCGGTTGTCCCAGATGGCGATGCTGTTCTCGGTCCAGCGCCACCGGACCTGGTACTCCGGGATGGCGGCCTGACTGGTCAGGTAGTGCAGCAGGTTCGCCGCGCCCGGGGCGTAGTCGATGCCGTAGCGGACGTTGTCCTCGTTGTGGTAGTTCACCAGGTGGGTGGCGAACGAGTTGACGAAGAGGATCTTCTCGCCGGTCTCCGGGTGCGTCCGCACGACGGGGTGCTCGGCGTCCGGGAAGCGCTCGTGCAGGCCGTGGCGCTGCTCGATCGGCATCCGGCCGCCGAAGCTCGCCTCGATGCTGTGGCGGGCACGCAGATCGGCGATCTGGGTCTTGATGTGTTCGGGCAGGCGGCGATACGCCTCGACCATGTTCACCCAGATGGTGTCGCCACCGACCGGCGGGGACTCGACGCACCGCAGCACGCAGCCCATGGGCGGGTTCTCCCGCCAGGTCGCATCGGTGTGGTAGGCGTTCTCGAAATGCTCTGCGGGACTGTCGAGATCCTTGTAGATGCGGACGAGGCCCGGGTGCTCGGGGTCGCTGCCGGCGACCGGATGATCCTCCAGGTCGCCGAAACGCTCGGCCAGCGCGACGTGCTCGGCGCGGGTGATGTCCTGGTCGCGGAAGAAGAGCACCTTGTGCTGCAGCAGAAGTGCACGCATGCGGGCGAACTGGTCGTCGTCGCGGGACACTTCGGCGAGGTCGACGTCGAAGACCTCGGCGCCGATGGAGCAGGTGAGCGGCTCCACCCGGAAGGTGGTGTGCGGCCCGGTCGCCGGGGTGAGAGTGGCGGTCATGAATTGTCCTTTCAGGTGAGGGTGAAGACCGACGATCCGACGCTGCGTCCGGACTCGAGGTCTCGATGTGCCTGTACGGCATCGGCGAGTTCGTAGCGCTGGTTGATCTCGATCGTGATGCGACCGGCGGCGACGTGGCCGAACAGTTCGGTCGCGAGCTCGTCCCGTTCGGCGGGATCGGCGATGTAGTCGGCGAGCGCCGGCCGGGTGACGAACACCGAGCCGTGGATCGCCAGTTGCATGGCGTCGATCGGCGGGATCGGTCCGGACGCGGTGCCGAAGCAGACCAGCAGTCCGCGTCGGGCAACCGACGCCAGCGACGACTGGTAGGTCGTGGCACCGATGCTGTCGTACACGACCGCGGCACCGGCGCCGTCGGTCAGTTCGCGGACTCGGCTCGCGACGTCCTCGTCTCGGTAGAGGATGATCTCGTCGCAGCCGTGCGCGCGGGCCACGGCTGCCTTCTCCTCGGTGGAGACGGTGCCGATCACCCGCAGGCCCAACAGCTTTGCCCACTGGGTGAAGATCAGTCCGACGCCGCCGGCGGCCGCATGCAGCAGGACGGTGTCGCCGGCCTGCAGCGGCCAGATCCGGCGCAGCAGATAGGCGGTGGTCAGTCCGCGCATGGTCATCGCGGCCGCGGTGTCGAAGTCGACGCCGTCGGGCAGTGCGATGAGGTGTTCGGCCGGCATGATGCGCTCGGTGCTGTACGCGCCGAGCGGGCTGCCGGTGTAGGTGACACGGTCACCCACAGCCACCGAGGTCACGCCGGGGCCGATCTCATCGACCACGCCGGCCGCCTCGACGCCCATGCCGTTGGGCAGCGGTGCCGGGTACAGACCGGTGCGGAAGTAGGTATCGGCGAAGTTCAGACCGACGGCGTGGTGGGTGATGCGCACCTCGCCCGGTCCCGGTGTGCCGACGGTGACCGATTCCCATTGCAGGACCTCGGGTCCGCCGGTTTGGTTGAAGCGAATCGCTTTCGCCACGTGTACTCGTCTCCTTGGTGATGGCCCCGTCATCGGGCTGTATTTGTGATGTACCTAACGGTACGAGCATCCGACGCTGGATTCTTTTCCTGAAGGGACATATCAATGTGCATTCTGGGACATACACTGGTCGGGTGAAGCCCCTCGCCCGGTATGCCGCACTCAACAACTACGTCGAACTGGGACAGAAGCTCGGGCTCGATCCGGCTGCGCTGGCCCGCGAGGTGGGGTTGGACCCGGCCGGTTTCAGCCTGCAGGACAGGTGGATTCCGGCCGAGGCCGTCGCCGACCTGTTGGAACGCTCGGCTGCGGCCAGTAGCCGACAGGATTTCGGGCTCATGCTGGCGGGGTACCGGAGGCTGGCCAATCTCGGTCCGTTGAGTCTGGTGATCCGCGAGGAGCCCGATGTCCGCAGCGCGCTCGGCGTGCTGATGCGTCATCAGCACATGTACAACGAGGCTCTGCGCCTTCGTCTTTCAGAGCTCGGCGGGGTCGCGACCGTACGCGTCACCCTCGACGTCGGACGCCCCGGCGAGTTCCGACAGTCGGTCGAGCTCGCCATCGCTGTCGTCTACCAACTACTCCAGGGATTTATTGCGCCAGAGTGGGATCCGCTCTCGGTCTCGTTCATGCACCCACCACCTCGCAATGACGCCACGCACGTGGCGCTCTTCGGTGACGTGGTCCGGTTCGACCAGGACTTCAACGGAATCTCGCTGTACAGCAAGGAACTCGACACTCCGAACGCGATGTCGGACCCGGAACTGCGCCGCTACGCCAAACAACTCCTCGACGATCTCGACGACGCTCCCGACCCGACCGCCGAGTTCCGGGTGCGGCAGTTGATCGAGATGCTGCTACCGACCGGCCGTTGCTCGGTGGATCAGGTGGCGCGCAGTCTCGGCGTCGATCGCCGTACCGTCCATCGGCGGCTGACTGCCGAGGGTCTCACCTTCTCTGAGGTGCTCGACGCCACCCGGATGGACCTGGCCCGTCATCTCGTCAACAATCCGCGCTACCCGCTGATCGAGGTATCCGAGCTGCTCGGATTCGGTTCTCCCGGCAACTTTTCGCGCTGGTTCCGTGCACGGTTCGGGCAGTCACCGAGCCAGTGGCGGCGGGCCGGGTCGACACGCCGCGAATAATCTCGGTCCACCGCGCGTTATGGCCTACGGATTCAGCCGCGCATTCTGGAGGACGTCATGACCAACACAACCAGCACTCGCGGGGTCGTCGACCTCGGCACTCCGTGGCCCGGTGTCGGTCCCTTCCTCTTCACCGCACACCATGTCGATCACTATCCGCGGGGCAATGCCGGCCTGGGGCCGGCCTCGGACATCTCGGATCGTCCGCTCGGCAGCGACTTCGGCAATCCAGCGGGCTGGAACATGTATCACGGGTCGTCGGTGCCCGGCTTCCCCGCGCATCCGCATCGCGGCTTCGAGACCATCACCATCGTCACCAAAGGTATTGTCGACCACGCTGATTCAACCGGAGCCAGCGCCCGCTATGGCGTCGGCGACGTGCAGTGGGTGACCGCGGGACGCGGGGTCAGTCACTCCGAGATGTTCCCCCTGCTCGAGCAGGACGAGCCGAATCCGTTTGAGCTGTATCAGATCTGGCTCAACCTTCCGGCCCGCGACAAGGGCGCCGATCCCGCGTTCGCGATGTTCTGGAACGAGGACATACCCCTGGTACGGCGCGGCGGCGCCACCATCAAGGTGATCGCCGGTACGTTCGACACCGTCGCTGCGCCGACCCCGCCTGCGCATTCGTGGGCCGCAGATCTCGCCTCCGACCTGGCGATCTGGTTGATCGAACTCGAGCCGAACGCGGTGCTCGAGGTGCCGGGGACGCAGTCGGATGCCACCCAGCGGATGCTCTATGTGCACGGCGACGGGTCTCGGGTCGACATCGACGGTTCGACGCTGAGTACCGGTCAGGGGTACGCCCAGCTCGATCAAGGCACCCTGACCGTGCGTACTGCGGGCGAGTCCGCGCGAGTGCTACTGCTGCAGGGTGTTCCGCTGAACGAGCCGGTGGCACAACACGGACCGTTCGTGATGAACACCCAGCAGGAGATCGCCGAGGCGTTCGCCGACTACCGTGCCACGCAGTTCGGCGGCTGGCCGTGGCCGAGTGACGCGCCGGTACACGATCGGGAGACCGGGCGGTTTGCGCTGCATGGTGACGGGCGTATCGAGCGGCCCTCTGCTGCAGACGGTTCCAACCAGTAGCTAATCCAGCCAGTCCAGCACCGCCGCGGCAGTCCAGCTCTGCTGCATGCTGCCCAGCGGTTCGCCGGTGAACGGTTCGTAGTACTCGGCAAACGCGCCGTCGGTGGCCTGGCGTAGTCCCTCCTCGCGCAGCCTCGCCGACCGCTCGGTCCACCCGCGGCGCGCGAACGCCCAACTGAACAGCCAGGTCATCACGGGCCACACCGGGCCGCGCCAGTACTCGCGCGGTTTGAAGTCCGCCGAGATCGGTGAGGTCGACGGTGGCACCGCGTAGCGCAGGTCGGGGTGGCCGCAGAAGCGCGGGCCGTCGAACAGCCGCACCAACGCGCGTTCCCGATCCCGCGGTAGCCCGCCGCAGAGCAACGGCGCGAACTGCGCGATGGTCTCGGTGGTGATCCAGCTGTTTGCTCGCAGATCGAAATCTCTTGCTGCTCCTGTTCTTTCGCTGGTCGCTGCGATGACACCGTTGCGGAAGCGATCGGACCAGGCCCGCAGATCGCGAACATCCGACCGTGGTTTGGAGTAGTCCTCACCGATCGTCGCGAGCACGTCGCAGGCGACGGAGAAGATCGCGCTGACGAAGACGTCCTCGACCGCGAAATCCATGACCTTAGGCAGTAGTTCGTCGTCGTAGTTGGCGCGCTTCATCTGTTCGACGAGCCAGATGTAGCGGTCGTATTCGAGGTTCGTCGGCCGCATCGAGAGGTCTTCGACGTGGTCGAGGTCTGCCCGCTTGTAGGGTGGAAGGTCGTCTCCCGGTACCACATTCGAGTAGGGACGATCCCACCGAGGGGAGTTGTCCATGCCGGATTCCCAACCGTGGAACAGCGTGATCCGGCCGGTGCCGTGCGGATCACGCGCGTCGGCGAGCCAGCGATGCCACCGCATGAGCGCACCCCACCGACGATCGATGAACTCGTTGGCCACGGACCGAGTGGTACGACCGTGCCGACGCGAATGATCCAGGATCCGTTGTACCGCGATCGCATGCACGGGCGGCTGCGTGATGCCGGAGGTCTCGGGATAATCCGGCGAGCACTCTGCAAGTCGCGCACATTCCCAGCGGGCGGGACCCGGGAAGTACCCATCGCGCCCGTTGGCGAACACGATGTGCGGAATCATGCCGTTGCGCCACTGCGCGGAGAGCAATGTGTCCATCTCGATGACCGCGCGCTCCACCGACAACGGAGCCAGCCCGACCGTCACAAACGCCGCATCCCAGCTCCACATGTGCGGATACAGGCGGGGTGCGGCACTGGTCATCGTGCCCAGATCGTTGCCGCGCAGAAGATACGCAGCGCGCGCCGACAGCTGAGTCGGGGTGAATCCATACCGTGCCACTCGTCGATTCTGCCTTGCCGAGCGTCACCTCGCGCAGCGAGCAGTAACGTCAAAGTGTGCCTACCGCATTGATCACCGGAGCGAGCCGCGGCCTTGGCGCCGAGATCGCCCGGCAACTCGCACCCACCCACGATCTCCTGCTCGGCGGACGGCCGTCGGCCGAGCTCGACGCCCTCGCCACCTCACTCGACGGCGCGAGCACCTTCGCCGTCGAACTGACCGACCACGACGAGATGGAAGCCGCCACCGAGGCAATCAGCTCCCTCGATGTCCTCGTCCACAACGCCGGGATCGCCAGCAGCCTCGAGTTCATCGAGGACACCCCGGCCGAAGAGTGGCGGCAGATCCTCGAGGTGAATGTGATCGCCGCCGCCGAGCTGACGCGGCAACTGTTGCCGGCCCTGCGGCCCGTGCACGGTCACGTCGTCTTCATCAACTCCGGCGCCGGCCGGCGGGTCAACGCCCGCTGGACCCCGTACGCCGCCAGCAAGTTCGCGCTGCGCGCTCTCGCCGATGGCCTGCGGGCCGAAGAACCCGACCTGCGGGTGACGTCCATCTATCCCGGCCGCATCGACACCGAGATGCAGCGCGACATCGTCGCCATCGAGGGTGACGACTACGACCCGACCAAGTTCCTGACCGTCGAATCCGTCGCACGGGCCGTCGTGCATGCGGTCACCACACCCGCCGAAGCGCATCCCGAGGAGATCGTGTTGCGTCCGACGGGGCGCTCCGCTCCCTGAGCAGCCCGGCGACGAAGGAGCCGAGCGTGTCGAAGGGCTACAGCTGCTTCAGATCCGACTGCTCCCACACCGCACGCATCGAGGAGACCTTGCCGTCGGCGTTGAACACCATGATGTCGATCGGGGTGATCTCGAACTTCATCCCGGCGGTCCCGGTGACCAGGGTGAACTCGAAGACTGCGGTGTCGCCCGCGATCTTCTTCCACTTCAGTGTCGCCGAGCGTTCGTCCATCCCGGTGATCACCGAGTAGAACTCGACGAGCTGCTCGCGGGTGGTGCGCAGGTCGGCGCCGATCGGATCCTCGACAGTCGCGTCGGCCGCATACAGATCGGCGATCTGCTCGGCGGTACCCGAGGTCAGCAACTCGACGTAGCTGTCGACGGTCGCGTTGATCTGATCGGTGAGACTGCCCTGTTCCACGGTCATGCGGATGCGCCTTTCGTCAAAGTAGAACGTGTTCTACTTTGAGACGTTAGCACCCTCGCGGCTACTTCAGGTCCCCACTCGACTTACCGAGCACGTTCCGCGCGATGATCAACTGCTGGATCTGCTGGGTGCCCTCGAAGATGTCGAGGATCTTGGCGTCGCGCGCCCACTTCTCCAGCAGCATGGTCTCCGAGAAGCCTGCGGTGGCACCGACTTCCACGGCCTTGTTGGTGATGTCGGTGACGGTGCGCCCCGCCTTGGCCTTCGACATCGACGCCGCGGCCGAGTTCGGCTGCTTGTTGTCCGCCATCCACGCCGCTCGCACCGTGTGCAACCACGATGCCTCCCAATCGGATTCGAGTCGGATGTACTCGCACACCGATGCGTGCTGAGCGGCGGCCGGCTTGTCGTAGTCGATGGCGTGGCCGGCCTCTTCGAGCATGCGACGCAGTTCCTCGAGCGCAGCGCGACCCAGGCCGATCGCCATCGCGGCGACCACCGGACGGGTGTTGTCGAAGGTCTGCATGACCCCGCCGAATGCCTTCTTGGTGTCGATCTCCGGCGACCCGAGCAGGTTCTCCGCCGGCACCCGAGCGTTCTCGAATCGCACGACGGCGGTGTCCGAGGACTTGATGCCCAGCTTGTGCTCCAGGCGGGCGACGCTCACCCCGGTGTTGTCCATCGGCACCACGAAGCTCTTGATGGCGGCTCGGCCGGCACTCTTGTCGATGGTCGCCCAGACGACGACGTGGTCGGCCCGCGAGCCGGCAGTGACGAAGATCTTCTCGCCGTTGATGAGGTAGTCGTCGCCGTCGCGAGTGGCCGTCGTCGACACCGCCGCCGAGTCCGACCCGAAGCTCGGTTCAGTGATGGCCATCGCCGCCCAGACGCCGGAGAACTTCTCCAGCTGCTCCTCGGTGGCCACGGCCGCGATCGCGGCGTTACCCAGACCCTGCCCCGGGATGGACAACAGAAGTCCAACGTCGCCCCAGCTCATCTCCCTCGCCGAGATGAGTGAGCGCATGTTGGCGCCGTTCACCGACGGTGTGTCCGCGCGCTTCGACGACGTCGAACCGTCCGCGTCTTTCTCCTGCTTACGGGACTGTTTCGCGAGCTTTCCGAGCTCGTCGAGTTCCACCGGGTACTCGTGTTCGGCCTTGTCGTACTTCCGGGAGATGGGCCGGAAGATATGTTCGGCCGCCAGATGAGTGCGCTCGACCGTCGTATCGAACGTCGACGGGAGTTCCAGGTTGATCGCCATGCGCCTATCTTACTCACTGGTAAGATAGGCGCAAGAGTGGTTATTCCGGCCCAAAAGGGAAAGACATTCTTGTCATCCGACAAGATGACTTGGAGTGACCAGTTGAGCTTCGGATCAGGCTGCCACCGGGTCTGGAATCCACCGCGCTGTCGGCCTACCCTCGTACGCGTGACTTACGACGACGACCTCGCCTACCGGATCCGCGGCATGCTGGCGGCCGAGAGCGGTGTCGACGAGCGTTCGATGTTCGGCGGACTCGCCTTCATGATCAACGGGAACATGGCAATCGCAGCGAGTGGCCAGGGCGGTCTGATGGTGCGCGTCCCACCGGAGGAGACCGACGTCCTCCTGGAGTTCGACCACACCGCCCCCATGGTGATGTCCGGGAAGGAGACGCCCGGCTGGCTCCGCGTCTCCGACGACGGAGTCCGCACCAACCGGCAACTGCAACGGTGGGTCACCCTCGGTTCCGACTACGCGCGGAAACTGCCGCCGAAGTAGCGACCCCGTTGCTCGATCCGATCGCGGTGCGCATATCGCGCGGTTTGTGACGCACCAGAGTTGTCGGAGGGCCGCGGTAAGCTGAGGAGTTTCGAAAACTCTGACACGCGAAAAATGCTGGTACACAGTCCGTTTGCGTTGCTCAAGATCATTGACTCGAACATGTGTGCGAGTACAATTGAGGTATGCCCTCCACCACCGCTCCCACGCCCGCCGACCTCCTCGCCACCGCCCGCGAGCTGACCGTCACCGGGCTGACCCGACGTCAAGCCTTCGACACCACCCGCACGATCATCGACCTGTCCAACACCCTCGGACACCTGCTGAGTGTGTGCGCCGCCGAGATGGACCGACTCGGGGTGGCCACCCAATCCGGCGGCAAGATCAAACCACTCCTCATCGAGATGGGGTTGGCGCCATCGGTGGCCGAGCGAGTCCTGCGCATCGGCCGCGGACTGCCGGCCATGCAGTTGCTCCCCGGGTATGCCGAGGACGGGGTCTTTCCGATCGAGCACCTCGACGCCATCGTCGCCGGACTGGGCCACGTGGCGCGGCGCGCACTCGACGGTCTGTGCGACGAGGAGAAGCGAGAGGTGGAATCGGCGTTGATCGCCCAAGCGGCCTCCGGCGCCACGCCGACCGAGATCACCGACAAGGCACGGGCGCTGGGCAACGAGTACGCGGCCGAGACCGGTGGGCTGCCGGCGGCCGAGGACCACACCCTCAACGAACTCACGTTGATCAAGGTCGACGGCCGCGTGCGCATTCGGGGGGACGTCGACATCGTCACCGGGGAGAAGTTGATGGGCGCCATCAGCTCGCTGTCGAAGAAGCGACCCGAGCCCGACGGATCCGAAGACGCGCGCAGCACGGCGCGCCGCCAGAGTGACGCGCTCGATCAGATCGTGGACGCGGCGGCGGCCACCACCAGCCCGTTCCTCACCCGCCCGAACAACCATGTGAACCTGATGCTGCCTGCCGCCGACCCGACCATGTCCTACCTGCAGTCCAACGGGCCGGTCACCGCTGCCACCGCCGCCCTGCTCGCCTGCGATGCCGGGATCACCGCACTGATCGTCGACGACCAGACCGTGCCGCTGAAGATGGGCAAGGAAACCCGCTACTTCCCTGCCCACATCCGGAAGGCGATCATCATCCGCGACCAGTGCTGCATCAAGTGCGGGGCACCCGCCCGCTGGGGCCACGCGCATCATCGGCTGTTCTGGAGTGAGGGAGGTCCGACCGACCTCGACAACGGATGCCTCCTCTGCCCGTCGTGTCACGCCGACGTGCATCACCTCGGGTGGGACATCATCATGGGTGCTGATGGGCACCCCTGGTTGATCCCGCCCGCCTCAAGAGATCCACGACGACAACCCATCCCCGCCTACAACAGACGCACCATGACCCTCGAGGATCGGGTCGCGGCGTGAACAACGGTCACCGGCCCCTTCGTGACGCTCGCTCGTTCCTCGCGGGCTCCTCAGGGAGCAAGTGGGGGTCACCGATCATCGGAGATTCATCGATCCCTGAGGTGCGAGGCGCCAGCCGAGCCACGAAGGGCCACGCAGCAGCGAGAAGCCCACCGTAACAGCGGGTTTCGACACGCCCCTCGCCTAGCGGCTCGGGACGGCTCAACCAGCGAAGAGCTCAGCACATTTCCCGCGCACCCGACGACAATCGGGACCGCGCACGATCTTTGACAACTCCATAGAGCAAACGCGGCGTCGCGTGGTCGACGGTCAACCCACTGGGCTGATGCGAACCACGCGACTGCCACACGCCGAGGGTCGGCGAAGAGTCAAGACAGAGAGTAGGTCTCAGCGTAGAGTCGCCGCGAACCCGGCGATGTCCGACACCACCCACCGGTTGAGGCGACCCAACGCTGCACGGAAGATCATCTCAGCGCCATGCACGATGCCGGGGTTGGTCCGGCCACGAACCGACACGCCGGCGCGGTTGAGTGCCCGGTAATACGCGAGACCCTCGTCGCGCAGCGGATCGAGTTCGTTGACCGTGATGACATGGGGCGGAAGGCCGTCGAGGTGGGCCGGCGCGGCCCAATACGGCCACGCCAACGGATCCTCCGCGTGCTCACCCGTCGGGTCGTAGGTGGCGACCAGAAGCCCCATCATCGGGCAATCGATGAAGTACCCGTTGTTCTCGATCATTGACGGCAACTCTCGCAACTTTCGCTCGTCGTCCCACAGGTAGCCGCCGCTGACGTACGGCACGCATGCGTAGACCCCGTCGATGGCGTCGAGGAATCCATCGCGCTTGGCGCGCAAGGCGGTAGCCAATGCGAGGTTGGCGCCCCCGGATTCGCCCTGCAGCACAACCGAACTCACACCCAACTCCAAACGATGACGGTGAATCCAGTCGATCGCGCGACAACAGTCGTCGAGTCCACCCGGGAACGGTGTGTTGCCGCCGGGAGCGTAGGCGTTGCGGAAATCGACCGAAATCGCGACCGACCCGGCCGCCGCGATGTCACTGCACCAACGATCGTGTACGCGACTCCGCGTCGGCAGAATCGTCATGCCACCGCCGTGGATATAGACGACGCCAGGTTGCGCAGCCAGCGCACCGTGGCTGCGGTAGATGTGCAGGTCGATCGGCAGCTGATCACCCTGTCCGTTGATGGTGACCGTGGAGATCTCCACCTCGGTCGGGACATCGCCCGGCGCGTCCAGCGGAATCGCACCGTAAAGACCGGTAAACCCCTCATCCGCTGCCCCCACAGCCCCTCGGAGTTCGTCGACGGACATCGCCGAGGGATCCGGTGCGGGCGGACTCGGCTGGTCCAGACCGATGGTGGCCATCAACGCCAGCAGCGCGGGGTCGGTCCTAGGATCCGTGCCGAGGGTCAGACCCGGATCACCCAGTCGACCGGGAGCGGTGTAGCGCGAACTCGTCGATGAACTCATGGTGGCTCCTCATCTGCGAATGTGACGCACATTACTCTGCACGCAGAGCGCTGTGTCCACATCCGCATCCGTGGAGGACTTACGGACCATGAAAGCCCGGCTACGGGACCACGTTCACCATGCGGCCCGGCACCACGATGACCTTGCGCGGTTCGCCGTCGAGCAGGGCGGCGATCTTGTCGTCGGCCAATGCGGCCGCGCGGATGGTCGCCTCGTCGGCGTCGGCTGCCACCGTGATCCGGCTGCGTACCTTGCCCTTGACCTGGATCGGGATCTCGACGGTGTCCTCGACCAGCCACTGCTCATCGGCAACCGGGAACGATCCACGGGCCAGCAGCACCTGCTTGCCGAGCCGATGCCAGAGTTCTTCGGCGATGTGCGGTGCCAGCGGCGCGAGCATGGTGACCAGCGACTCGACCACAGACCGCGGGGCACCACCCGGGTAGGTCTTGGTCAGATGATTGGTCAACTCGGTCAGCTTGGCCACCGCGGTGTTGTTCCGCAGTGCCGAGTAGTCCTCGCGCACACCGGCAATAGTCTTGTTCAGGAGCTTCAAAGTGTCGTCGGACGGAGTCTCATCACCGACTCGCACAGCACCGGTCTCTTCGTCGACGACCAGTCGCCACACACGCTGAAGGAAGCGTTGCGCACCAACGACATCCTTGGTCGCCCAGGGACGCGACTGATCGAGCGGGCCCATGAACATCTCGTAGACGCGGAGGGTGTCGGCGCCGTAGTCACGGCAGATGTCGTCGGGTGCAACGGAATTCTTGAGCGACTTGCCCATCTTTCCGTATTCCTGATTGACCTTCTCACCGTTGTAGAAGAACTTGCCGTCCCGTTCGGTGACCTCTTCGGCCGGCACGTAGACGCCGCGGTCGTCGGTGTACGCGTACGCCTGGATCATGCCCTGGTTGAACAGCTTTCGGTACGGTTCACGGCTCGTCACGTACCCGAGATCGAAGAGCACCTTGTGCCAGAATCGCGAATACAGCAGGTGCAGCACCGCGTGCTCGACGCCGCCGATGTACAGATCGAGACCACCCGGATCGTCGACACCGTGCAGCTCCGGACGCGGACCCATCCAGTAGGCCTCGTTCTCCTTCGCACAGAACGTGTCCTCGTTGGTCGGGTCGATGTAGCGCAGCTGATACCAGGAGCTGCCCGCCCACTGCGGCATGACGTTCGCGTCGCGGGTGTAGGTCTGCAAGCCGTCGCCCAGATCGAGTTCGACGGTCATCCAGTCGGTGGCCTTGGCCAGCGGCGGCGACGGTTCGCTGTCCGCGTCCTCGGGGTCGAAGGAGACCGGCGCGTAGTCTTCCACCTCCGGAAGTTCCACCGGCAGCATCGATTCCGGCAGCGCGTGGGCGACACCGTCGGCGTCGTAGACGATCGGGAACGGCTCGCCCCAGTAGCGCTGACGCGCGAACAGCCAGTCGCGCAACTTGTATTGGATGGTCCCGGTGCCGGCGCCCTTGGCCTCGAGCCATTCGACGATGGCGGCCTTGGCGTCGTCAACCGTCAGTCCGTCGAGGAAGTCGGAGTTCACCGCGGGGCCGTCGCCGATGTAGGCCTCGGTCTCGATGCCCTGCTCGGACCCGATGACCTCACGGATCGGGAGGCCGAACACGGTCGCGAACTCGTAGTCGCGGCCGTCGTGAGCGGGCACCGCCATGATTGCGCCAGTGCCGTAGCCCATCAGTACGTAGTCCGCGATGAAGACCGGGATCTGTTCTCCGTTCACCGGATTCGTGGCGAACGAACCGGTGAAGACGCCGGTCTTCTCCTTGTTCTCCTGGCGCTCGAGATCGGACTTCGCGGCGATCGAGGCGCGGTAGGACTTGATCGCCTCGGCCGGGGACTCGGCTCCACCGGTCCATCGCCCGTCAGTGCCGGCAGGCCACTCGGCCGCGGTGAGGGTGTCGACCAACGAATGCTCGGGCGCCAGCACCATGTACGTGGCGCCGAACAGGGTGTCCGGCCGCGTGGTGAACACCTCTATGGTCTCGCCGCCCGGCGCGGCGAAGGACACCTGGGCACCGCGGGATCGGCCGATCCAGTTGCGCTGCATCGTCTTGACCTTGTCCGGCCAGTCCAGCAGATCCAGGTCGTCGAGCAGCCGGTCGGAGTAGGCGGTGATGCGCATCATCCACTGCCGCAGGTGCTTGCGGAATACCGGGAAGTTGCCGCGGTCGCTGCGCCCATCGGCGGTGACCTCTTCATTGGCCAGCACGGTGCCCAGGCCGGGACACCAGTTGACCAACGAATCACTCTGGTAGACAAGGCGATATGAATCGATGACCACGGCACGATCCGCCGCCGAGAGCGTCCGCCAGTCCCGATCGTCGTCGAGAGCGCGTGCACCGGTATCGAATTCGGCGATCAGCTCGTCGATCGGACGAGCCTTCGAGGCCTCGTCGTCGTACCAGGCGTTGTAGATCTGCAGGAAGATCCACTGGGTCCAGCGATAGAAGTCGACGTCGGTGGTCGCGACCCGGCGACGCTCGTCGTGTCCGAGGCCGAGTCGACGGATCTGGCCGAGGTAGCGCTCGATGTTCGCCTCGGTGGTCGTCCGCGGATGTGTGCCGGTCTGCACCGCGTACTGCTCGGCCGGCAGACCGAACGAGTCGAAGCCCATCGTGTGCAGCACGTTCTTGCCGGTCATCCGCTGATAGCGGGCGAACACGTCGCTGGCGATGAAGCCGAGCGGGTGCCCGACATGCAGCCCGGCGCCCGACGGGTACGGGAACATGTCCTGGATGAACAGCTTGTCCGACGCGTCGGCGGACGCGCCGCCGAATGCGCTCAGATCGCCGGCCAGCGGGCCGACCGGGTTGGGCGATTCATAGGCATGCTGGTCGGCCCAGTTCCGCTGCCATCGCGCCTCGAGCTCGCCGGCGAGCTCCGCGGTGTAGCGGTGGCCGGGCACGGGGGAATCAGCTGAAGTCACCCGACCAGCGTAAATCGTCGGCGAAGTGGTGATCCAATTCGGTCTCCTACGACGTCCGGTCGTATGGTGGTCGCGTGAGTGTTGTGCCTGTCGTCGCCGCCGTGATCGTGTTCGCGTTGGCTGCCGTGTGGGCAGTCGTCGGCGCCCTGGGCCTGAGTCGGCGTCTTCCGCAGAACCGGTGGTTCGGAGTTCGCGCCGATGAGTCGATGCGCTCGGCCGAGGCGTTTACGGTCGCGAACCGGGTCGCCGCGCCAGGGATGCTGGCCGCCGCCGGCCTTCTCGTCCTCAGTGGTGTCCTCACCTTGGGTGTCGGCGGACTGTGGTCGGTTCTGTTCGCCGTGGTCGGCATCGCCGCCGCTCTGTTCATCGTCGGGCTGACCAGCGCTTATGGTGTGCGGGCGGCAGCCGCTGTCCCTGCCGGCGACGACGCGGGCTGCGGATGCTGCTCCGGCGAAACGGCCGACAACGCGGCCCACGATCACGCTCAGTCCGAACCGGCTGCCGACTGCGGCACCAGCAGCTGCGGCGCGTGCTCTCTGCGTGGCGTGTGTTCGAGCGACTCCGCGGAATCCGCGCAGGCCTAGTCGACGGTGTTCGCACCCTTCGCCACTGCCCGCGACCTGCTCAACCGCTCCCCGATCGACGGGTTCATCCTCGCGATCCTGGGTGCGGTCGTCGTCGCATCGATCTTCCCCGCCCGCGGTGTCGCCGCCGACATCCTCGACTGGGTCGTCATCGTCGCGATCGCCTTGCTGTTCTTCCTGTACGGCACGCGCCTGCATCCGCGGGAGGCGCTCGAGGGCCTCAAGCACTGGCGACTGCACCTGATCATCCTGTCGTTCACGTTCGTCGTGTTCCCGATCGTCGGTCTGGCGATCAAACCGCTCACCGAACCGATCATCGGCGACGACCTGTACAACGGGCTGCTGTTCCTGTGCTTGGTGCCGTCGACGGTGCAGTCGTCGATCGCGTTCACGTCGATTGCCCGCGGCAACGTGCCCGGCGCCATCGTCAGTGCCTCGGTGTCGAACATCCTCGGCGTCTTCCTGACACCGCTGCTGGTCGTAACGCTGATGTCGACGACCGGCGGACTGCAGATCGACACTTCCTCGATCCTCAAGATCGTCGCGCAGATCCTGGTGCCGTTCATCCTCGGTCAGCTGGCGCGGCCATGGGTGGGCGGATTCTTCACCCGGCACGCCAAACCGACCAAGCTCGCCGACCGCGGGTCCATCGTCCTCGTCGTCTACGCGGCGTTCAGTGAGGGAGTTCGCGAAGGCATCTGGTCCATGGTGAGCGTCGGCCAGATCATCGCGGTGGCGGTGATCGCACTGGTGATCGTCGTGGTGATGTTGTTCGTCACCCGCTGGGTGCCGCAGCGGGTGGGTTTCAGGCGCGCAGATGTCATCGCGATCCAGTTCTGCGGTACCAAGAAGAGCCTGGCCACCGGCTTGCCGATGGCCACCGTCCTGTTCGCCGGCTCCACGGTGGGCCTGATCGTGCTGCCGCTGATGATCTTCCATCAGATCCAGCTCATCCTCTGCTCGTGGCTGGCGACGCGCTACAGCGTCCACTCTCAGGAAACTTCTGGGTAGACTGCGGCCATGAGTGCCGACAGCCCGACGACGGTCCGCGACACCGGTGATCCCGCGCCCGTTCAGCGCGAGGTCCTCGAGGAACCACCCACCGGCGGCGACCTGGAACGGGCGATCGCCCACCAGGTACGACTGCTCCGCAAGAACGCCGGCTTGTCGGTGGCCGACATGGCCACCAAGGTCGGCATCTCCAAGGCCATGCTGTCGAAGATCGAGAACGCGCAGACCTCCTGCAGCCTGTCGACCCTCGCGCGGCTGGCGGCCGGACTCGACGTCCCGGTCACCTCCCTGTTCCGCGGTGCGGACGTCGAACGGGACGCGGTGTTCACCGAATCCGGCAAGGGTGCGGTCATCGTCGGCCGCGGCACCCGTGTGGGCCACCACTACGAGCTGCTCGGCGCGCTGCGTGGACAGCACAAACGACTGGAACCGGTGCTGGTCACGCTCACCGACGACAGCGAGGTGTTTCCCAGTTTCCAGCATCCGGGCACCGAGTTGCTGTACATGCTCGAGGGCGTCATGGTCTACGGACACGGCAACGCCGAGTACACGCTGCGGCCCGGTGATTCGCTGCTGCTCGACGGTGAAGGCATCCACGGTCCGCACGACCTGGTGCGGCTACCGATCCGCTTCCTGGCGGTGACCGCCTATCCGGACAATCACGGATCGGCGTGACCCGACTACGTGATCGGCGCTGACACCGGCACGTTCACGAAGCTCGGATTCTGCGGATCCAGTTGAATGTGCTGCGGCTTGAGCTGCGACTCGTTCAGCAAGGGCCGCAACGGAAGTCCACGCGGCAGGTTCATCGCGAACACGTCGACGCGCAGCCGATGGCCGGGCTTGATCAGCGCTTCGGTCGGCAGCAAACCGATGTCGACGGCCACCGGTCGACCCGGCACGGCGCGTTGCCGTGACGAGAGGGTCAGCGTGTAGAACGGGTCGATCACGTCGCCGTTGGGCGCGAACTGCGAACGGCTCTTATCGTAGTTCCGCAGCGACACCATCACCTGACCGGAACTGAGCACCTTCGACGTTCCGTCGGGCGCAACATCATTCAGCGTCGCGGTCCAGTAGCCGTCGGTGGCGTCGAGCACCGTGTTCAGCCGTACGTTGCTGTATCCGGACACACTGCGCGTGCGGGTCATCGGCGGTGTGGTGAAGGTGAGTGCGTTGTGCTCGGAGATCCGAGCGTCCTTGGCGCACCACGGGAACAGGGCGGTTGCCCCGGCGGTCTGTTGTGCACCGTCACGGGAACAGAGGGTCAGCACACCCGGCGACACCGTCATCCGGCCATGCGACGCAGGTGCTTTCGTGGTGAGGCTGCCGTCGGCCACCGCATAAGGTGCGGTACCGCTGCGTCGATCACCGAGATAGAGCCGCTGTCGGGCCATGCCCGCCCGCGGGAACTGGTCCGCGGAGATCCAGGCGTCGCCGACCTGCTTGAGCGTGGCTGGCCCATACTTGTCGATTCCGTTGTCAATACCCTTGAGCCACTTGTCGAACCACGCTTTCTGTAGGACGTCGAGGCGCGGCGGTGTGCCGTTGCGGCCGGTCTGGCCACCGCCGATGGTGAGGTGATATCCATCGCCCATCATGAGTTGCTTCTTACCGGGCGGCAGCGGGATCTTGTTGTACATCCGCACTTCGCTGTTGGTGAAGAGATCGAACCAACCGCCGTACAGGAAGGTCGGGGTGGTGATCTTCTCCGCGTTGTCCTGCCAGGACTGCCGCGGTTCGGAACCGTTCTCCAACAAGGCTTTCAGATTGGGTGGCACCGACTTGATGTCCGGGGTGAGCAGTGCCGCGAACAGTTGCGGATAGAAGGTGAACGGATCGGCGACCCGGTCGGCCAACCACTTCCAGTCGAACGTGCCGTTGAGCAACGATCCGACGTTCGGCACCATCTTCGTGGTGTTGACCAGCGTCAGCCACAGCGGCAGGAATCCGACGCCGAGAGCGCCGCCGGGTGCGACGATGTCGCGGAGCAGATCACCGCCGGCCTCCACCGGGAAGATCGCCTTGAGCGCCGCCGGGTTCTTGTTGGCCGCCTGGATCTGGTTGATCGCCGAGTACGAGACGCCGGACATGCCGACCTTGCCGGTCGACCATCGTTGGCGCGCAGCCCAGTTGATGACCTCGACGCTGTCGGCCTGCTCGCGGCTCTGGAAGACGTCCCACTTGCCCTGAGAGAATCCGGTACCGCGCACGTCGACGACGATCTGGGTGTAGCCGCTGCGGACGAGGTCGTAGTCGACCGCAAAGTTGCGGGCACCGCCGTCGCGGGCGGTGTTGGTGAGTTCGGTGATGTCGGCGAGACCCTTGATGGGTGTGGCGACCTGACCGATCGCGGTGACCAGTTGGATCAGGAACGGTCCGAGCACCGGATGCTGGGTGACCTCGGCGGCGACCGCGGTGATCAGCTTCGTGTACGGCATCATGTTCACCACGGTCGGCGTCTTGGTGGTGACCGCTCGCCCGTTGCGGTCCGCGGGCCGATAGATGTTGGCGCGCAACACCGTTCCGTCGCTCATCCGGATGGGCACGTCCCAGGTGATGGCCACCCCCGCGTACGGATGCGGGCCGTCGTGCGACCCCGCCCATCGTTTGGCGGGTGCACCGCCGGAGACCCCGAGGGTCGTGGCGCCGGCGGGCGCGACCCCGATCACCATGGTCAGCGTCAACAACACACCGACAAAAGCCGAAACGAATCCCACCCGCACGCCGAACCCCCCGTTCGCGAACGTCGATCCGTACTGGACCGAGCGTCCCAAAAGGTAGCAGATCAGGTGGCGTGCGTCACGCTTTAGCCGAACGTCAGTTCCGGCTCACGTCCAGCGGGTGGGTCGCCAGCATCGGCAGCGGCCACGGTTGGCGGCGCAGCACCTCCGCCCACAGGTCCGCGGCGGGCGGCGCCAGCAGATCCCGCGGGAGCGCCGACGCGAGCAGCCAGCTGTCCTGTTCGAGCTCGCCGTCGAGCTGCCCCATCCCCCACCCGGCGTAACCGGCGAAGATGCGCACGCCTTCGAGTACCGCATCGAGTTCTTCGGGATCGCCGTCGAGGTCGACCATCACGACCCGACCGTCGACCGGTCGGAGTGCCTCGATGCCGTCGATCGAGGCACCGGGTTTGACCACCCCGAGGCAGAGCGCCGAGTCCTGTTTGACCGGACCGCCGACAAACAGCGCGCGGGGTGACGCGGCGAGATCGGTCCACTGCGGAAGGAGGTTGTGTACCGCGGTCTGACTCATCCGGTTGATGACGACGCCGAGGCTGCCGCCGTCGTTGTGCTCCATGATGTAGACGACGCTGCGCGCGAAGGTCGGTTCGAGCAGATCGGTGGAGGCGAGCAGCAGGGTTCCGGGCCGCACCCGACCGACAGGGGACGCCTCCTGCGAATACGCCTCGGGGGTGGGTTCGTCTGGTTCGTCGCCGCCGGCCACCTACCCATCATCGCATGGCGGCGCCGGTCCGGTCGGTAGTCTGGATCGGTGATATCCGAGTCGGCGCACGGGACTCCCGGACTACGGGGATTCGCTCGTTCGTTACGACACTCCCCCGGTCTCGGTCGCCTGCTGGCGGTTCGCCTGACGAGTCAGATCACCGACGGCGTGTTCCAGGCGTCACTGTTCGGGGCGATCCTGTTCAACCCGGAACGGCACTCCGATCCACTGGCCATCGCCGGCGGCCTCGCCGTTCTGCTGCTGCCGTACTCGGTCATCGGTCCGTTCGCCGGCGCGCTCCTCGATCACTGGGATCGACGGGCCGTGCTGATGTACGCCAACCTGCTTCGCGCGGTGTTGATCGGTCTTGTCGCACTGTCCATCGCGTCCGGCGCCGCCGACACCGTCGTGCTGATCGGCGCGCTCGCGGTGACCGGGGCGTCGCGATTCGTCGCGTCCGGACTGTCGGCCGGTCTGCCCCACGTCGCGCACCGCGACGTCATCGTCGCCACCAACGCGTTGTTCACCACGCTGGGCGCCGGGATGCTCGCGGTCGGCGCCGGCGTCGCGGCGCTGCTACGTGCGCTGTTCGGACCCGACAACCTCGGCAGCGCGCTGACGACCCTCGGCGGGGTGGTGATCGCGCTGATCGCCGCCGGTGTCGCGCACGGCTTCGCCCGGCTGGCGTTGGGCCCCGATCACCCCGACGACCCGGGCAGTTCCGCCGGCCACGCGGTGGCGGTCGGCATGCTGCACGGGGTGCGGGCGGTCGCAGGATCGCGGACGGTATCGGCGGCGCTCTCCGCGATCGGCGCGCACCGGCTGGTGTTCGGGATGAACACGCTGATGCTGCTGGTACTCAGCAAGCACACCGGTGGCGGCGACGGCCTCGCCAGTGTCGGGCTGGTCGCCGGCTTCACCGCCGGCGGCGCACTGCTCGCCGCCCTGGTGACGCCGTATTCGGTGGAGCGATTCGGGCGGCGGACCACCCTGGTGACGGCGCTGATCATCGGTGCGATCGCCGAACTCGCCCTGCTCAGTTTTCAGATCGCCGTGATCTGCGCAGCGGCTTTCGTGCTCGGGCTCATCGGGCAAACCGCCAAGTTGTGCGGCGACGTCGCCATGCAGGTCGACATCGCCGACGAGGTGCGCGGACAGGTCTTCTCCGTGCAGGACGCGGTGTTCAACATCGCCTATGTCGGGGCGGTCACGGTCGCCGCGCTGGTGGTTCCCTACGACGGGCATTCGCTCGGCCTGCCGATCCTCGGCACTGTGCTCTACCTCGTCGGCGCCGTCGTCGTACGACTCATGCACACACCGCATCGCGCGCCCGGACTCACTGGCGACCCGCACCGAATTTCGGTGAATCATCGTCATAACTGACGTCCGCCCGCCCGTCCCCGTTCTCGTCGACGAGCACCCGATCGAAGCGGCCATCACCGTCCTCGTCGACATAGAGGCGTTGCGCCACCGGCACTCCCGCCCGCCGCGTACCGCGCAGTTCGATGTCCGGCCGCCCGTCGCGGTCGAGATCGGCAGACCGCGCCACCGCGTCGGGGTGCTTCTCCGCCGCGGGCTCGGGCGGGCCTGCCGGGCCGGTTCCGGGGGCGGCCGCCGCGGGTCGATCGGCAGGCACCCCCCACACTCCTGACCCGGTGTCCCGATAGAACGCGTCGGGCCGTCCGTCGTCGTCGATGTCGAGAGCCGCGAGGTCCGCGGTACCGTCACCGTCGATGTCCCACATGGCGTCATCGCGGTGCCCATCTCCGTCGAAATCGAGCCGGACCGCGTCCGCGGTACCGTCGCCGTCGAGGTCCGCATCGCCGGCCGACACCCACGATGTCGTGTGTCCGTCGCCGGTCCCGAACAGGTACTCGATTGCGGAATCCACACTGATTCGACGCACCACCGGACGATTCGGTTCCATCCGGTAGGTTCACAAGGTGTGTACGTGAGCGAACTGGGTGAACAGTGGCATCGCGCTCGACTCCGTCCCGAACTCGTGCATCTGGACTCGGCGTCGGCGGGCCGCTCATCGAACGCCGTGATCGGCACCATCTCCGCGCATCTGTGGCGCGAGACCGAACGCGGTTCCTACATCGCCGCCGACGACCGGGCCGACGAGATCGCCCGGGATACCCGTGATCTCGCCTCGCTGATCGGGCACACCTCAGATGAGCTGACCTTCCGGGAGAGCGCCCGCGCGGCTCTGCGCGGCCTCCTCACATACTGGAACCTGCCGATCTCCTCGACGGTGTGGGTGGCCAAGAACGAGTTCGGGCCCAACCTCGTAGAGTTCGAGCGCCGCGGCTACGCGGTACGGCCGCTACCCGACGCCGACCTCGCCGGCCACGTCGACACCGACGCGCTGGAGAACATGCTGCAGTTCGAGCAGCCCGACTTCATCCACGTCTGCCATGTCGGATCCGCGTCGGGCGCCGTGCAACCCGTGACCCGGATCGTGGAACTCGCGCATGCCGCCGGAGTGCCGGTGGTCGTCGACATGGCGCAGGCCGCCGGTCACGTGCCGACCGTCACCGGCGCCGACGTCGTCTACGGCACCAGCCGCAAGTGGCTGACCGGACCGCGCGGCGTCGGGTTCGTCGCGGTGCGCCGCGACGCGCTGCGGCCGGTGAAGATCGAGAGTTCCGAGGCGTTCGTCGCCGGCCGGCTGGGCTTGGGGATGGCAGTGTCGGAGGTGCTGGCGATCGGCCAGCAGCGGGTGTTCCGGGAGTTGGCAGCGATCGGCCGATACACCCGGGAACGCCTTGACGGCATCGGCAGTTGGGAGGTGCTCGAACCCGTCGACGAGCCGTCGGCGATCACCACCCTGGCACCGCCCCCGGGCTGGCAGACATCCGACGTCGCCGCCGCCCGGGACAAGTTGTTCTCCCTGGGGATCCTGGTGACCTGTGCCGATTCCTGGCGGGCGCCGCTGGCCACCGAGCAGTCGGTCCTCCGCATCAGCCCACACCTCGACGTCGAACGCGATGAGTTGGACAAGCTCGCCGACGCGCTGCGGACGATGGGTTACTGACCCCGGCTCACCGCGTCGTTTCGGTCAGCGTCGACGCGACGATCTCCTCCACGGCTGCTCGGGCGAGCGCCGCATCGGCGTCGACCAGACCGAGTCGGGTACGGCGGTGCAGTACGTCGTCGGCGGTCAACGCCCCCTCGTGGGTGACCGCGAACTCGACCTCCGCACGCGTGACGCCGAGGCTACCGGCGATGGGCGCCAACGGATCTCGCAACCGCGCAGTCGCCACCACCTTGGTCGCCTCGGCACCGTAGCGCGCGACCATGGATTGCGGAATCCCCGGCTGCGCACCGATATCGGCGGCACCGACCAGCGGCGTCGATGCGGTGACACACGGACCGGCACGCAGGCCGCCGACGCGAACCGCGGCGTCGGTCGCATCCTGGGCCATGCGCCGGTAGGTCGTGAGTTTGCCACCCAGCACGCTGATCAGTCCGTCATCGACACGTACCTGATGCCGTCGCGAGACATCCGCCAGATCACCGGTGCCCGAGTCGCTTTCCTCAGAGGTGGGGTCGACGAGGGGGCGCAGGCCGGAGTAGGTGCCGCGAATGTCGTTGCGCGCCAACCGCTGGTCGAGCGCACGGTTGATGGCGTCGAGCAGGAAATCGATCTCGTCGTCGGTGGCGCTCGGAACGTCGGGGATCGGGCCGGGCGCGTCGACATCGGTGAGTCCGACATACACCCGGCCGAGTTGCCCGGGCAGGGCGAACACGAAGCGTCCGCCGTTTGCGTCCAGCGGGACCATCAGCGCACCGGTGGGGTGCCCGAAGGCGGCCTCGTCGAACACCAGATGGGTGCCGCGACTCGGGCGCACCCGTAACGTCGGCTGCACGGTACCCGCCCAGACGCCGGTGGCGTTGACGACCGTCCGCGCGGACACGGTGATGCTCTCCCCGGTGCGCGAATCTGTCAGTCGCGCACCGGTTCCGGTGACCTCGTCGGCACGGCAGTAGGTGCAGAACGACGCCCCGAACGCCGCGGCGGTCCGCGCCACCGCGATCACCAGCCGTGCGTCGTCGACGAGTTGGCCGTCGGCACCCAGCATCGCACCACGCAACCGATGTCGCGATACCGCGGGGCACAGACGCGCTGCCTCGTCGGCCGAAATACGTTGTGGCCGAGGCAAAATGGATTGAGGTGTGCGTGCCACTCGGCGTAGCAGGTCGCCGGCGACCAGGCCGGAACGGATCATGGCCGCCGTGCGCCTCGAGTCGATCTCCGGAATTACTTGCGGCAGTGGGTGAATCAGATGTGGTGCGATGGTGGTCAGCAGGTGATGACGCTCGACGGCACTCTCGTAGGCGATTCCCACCTGCCCGGACGCGAGATAGCGCAGCCCCCCGTGCACCAGCTTGCTGCTCCACCGCGAGGTACCGAACGCGAGATCGTGGGCCTCGACGAGCGCGACCCGCAGCCCGCGTGTGGCCGCGTCAAGTGCCACGCCGGTACCGGTGATCCCGCCGCCGATCACCAGCATGTCGAGCGGCCGGTTCGCCTCGGCGAGCTCGGTCAGCGCTGCGGCCCGACGATGCGCGTCGAGGACGGTCATCCGGCGTCCGGGAGTTCGCCGGGCTTGCGGAGGTAGCCCGACAACATCTGCCGCAGTTCGATACTCCAGTCGTCACCCAGGATGGAGTCGACCAGTGCGCGCGACTGGACGGCGGTCTGCGTCATGAGCAGGATCATCGCGCCCATCTTCTCCGGGTTCCCATCCCGGATTTCGCCGCGATCCTGGCCGCGCGCAACGATTTCCGAGAGCATCTTCAGGACTCCCAGTTGGCTGGTGCCCAGACGATCGAACACATAGGGCGTCATGAACTCGCGCTGCTCCCGCCACAACGCCGCGACCAGATCGTCGTCGCGAAGTGCGGTCGCGACCCGCACGATCTGATCGATGGTGGCGTCGAGATCGTCGGTGTGCAGCGGAGTGGCCTCGGTGACGACCGCGATGACGCCGAGCACCTCTCGGGTCAGCAGGGCCCGGATGATCTCGGACATGTCCGGCCACCGTCGATAGACCGTCGGACGGCTCACCCCGGCCTCGCGTGCGACCTCCGCGACGGTCACCCTCCGGCCGTCGTTGCGTACCAGACACCGTCGTGCGGCATCCAGCACCTGGTCACCGATGTCCACGTTACAGATTGACATGATGTGTAAAACTGTATCCCATGGGCACCTCGTCCCACCCCGGTTTCGTTCGGCACGTCACCGTGCTGGCCAACCCGCACGCCCGGCGCGGGTCGGGCCGGGCAGTGGCGACGCGGGTGGTCGCCGGTCTGGGTGCGCGAGGCGTCGATGTGGAGTTTCTGGTCGGCACCGATGCGGCCGACGCCGCAGACCTGGCCGCCAAGACCTGCAGCGGATCCACCGACGTGCTGGTCGTGGTCGGCGGCGACGGTAGCGTGCGGCTCGCGGTCGAGGCGGCCTTCGGCACCGACACGCCGATCGGCATCATCCCGGCCGGCACCGGCAATGACGTCGCCCGCAATCTCGACATCCCGCTCCACGACATCGACGCCGCGATCGACGTGGTGGTGCGTGGCCGGCGACGCACCGTCGACCTGGGTCGCGTGACCTTCCCCGATGGCCGGTCGGCATTGTTCTGCACCGTCGCCGCCACCGGTTTCGATGCCTCGGTCACCGCGCGAGCCCTCGAAATGTCCTGGCCGACAGGACAATCCCGGTACACGGTGGCCGCGCTGCGCGAACTGCTCGGCCTGCGGGCCCGGCACTATCAGGCGCGCGTCGACGACGCCGAACTCGAGGACGATCTGGTGTTCGTCGCGATCGGCAACACCACCTCCTACGGCGGCGGCATGCAGATCACCCCGGCCGCGTCTATGACCGACGGCCTGCTCGACGTGACCATTGCGACGTTTCCGTCTCGCTTTGCCCGGCTCACCACCGCCCGCGTGTTCCCGAAGGTGTTCTCCGGTAAGCACATCGCCCACCCGATGGTACGCACGATGCGCGGTCGGGAGATCGAACTGTATTGCGATCCACCGGCACTCGTATCGATCGATGGCGACCTGGTGGGCGAGTTGCCTGCGGTGTTCGAGGCGGTCCCGGACGCCGCGACCATCCTGACTCCGACGTCGCGGTAGTCGCTCCCAGGCGAACGTGCCGAAGTCCGTCCCGAAACACGCGGCGGTTCCCTACGCTGAAGTCGTGTCGGAACTCGAAAGCTCGGCGAACGAAGCGTCCCTGTTCGGTCGGGCGCACGCCCAGATCACCGAGAATCGCCTGAGCACCCTGGGCGGCTTGGTCCGGAGTAAACCGCCACTCACCCAGGACTCGATCACCGTCGTCGACCAGCCGATGCTCAAGCGGGCGATCGCCGCGTCGGCGCTCGGAAACACGATGGAGTGGTTCGACTTCGGGATCTACGGCTATCTCGCCGTCACTCTCGGCAAGGTCTTCTATCCGGATGCCTCCGACATCGCACAGCTGCTCGCGACGTTCGGGACCTTCGCGGCCGCGTTCCTCGTCCGACCGCTCGGTGGGTTCTTCTTCGGTCCGCTCGGGGACCGCATCGGCCGGCAGAAGGTACTGGCGACGACGATGATCATGATGGCGATGGGTACCTTCGCCGTCGGTCTGATCCCGTCCTACGCCAGCATCGGTATCTGGGCGCCGATCCTGTTGCTGACGGCGCGCATGGTCCAGGGCTTCTCCACCGGCGGCGAGTATGGCGGCGCAACCACGTTCATCGCCGAGTACTCCCCCGACGCCCGGCGCGGATTCCTCGGTAGCTGGCTGGATTTCGGCACCTTCATCGGCTACTCGCTCGGTTCGGCCCTCGTCACCATCCTCACCGCCGCTCTCGGCGCCGACGCGATGACCGAATGGGGCTGGCGCATACCGTTTCTCATCGCCGGTCCGATGGGACTGATCGGGCTCTACCTGCGGCTGAAACTGGAGGACAGCCCCGCGTATCTGCGCCAGCTCGAGCAGCACGACGAGAAGGTGAAGGCTGCCTCGGATATGGGGCACGAGATCGGTTCGGTGTTCGTCAAGTTCTGGCGTCCGTTGCTGGTGTGTATGGGGCTGGTGATCCTCTACAACGTCACCAATTACATGATCACCGGCTTCCTGCCGACCTACCTCACCGAGGCAATCGGGCGGAGCGAGCTCAGCGCGGATCTGCTGGTGCTGGTGTCGATGCTGGTCGTCGTCGTGCTGATCGTGTTCGTGGGCAGACTCAGTGACCGTATCGGGCGCCGACCGATCTTCGCCGCGGCCGCAGTGCTGCAGATCATCCTGGCCGTGCCGTGTTTCATCCTGTTCGGCGTGGACAACCTCTGGGGACCCCTGATCGCGTGCGTCATCTTCGGCGTCCTGCTGGCGTGCTTCGCCGCGCCCACCGCGTCGACCTTGCCGTCGCTGTTCCCCACCGCAGTGCGCTACGGCGCGCTGTCGATCGGCTTCAACATCGCGGTGTCGCTGTTCGGCGGTACCACACCGTTGTTCACGTCCGCGCTGATCGGCGCCACCGACAACAACCTCGTGCCGGGCTTCTACCTCGTCGCCAGCAGCATCATCGGCCTGATCGCGGTGTTCTACCTGCGCGAGTCGGCCGGCCAGCCGTTGCCCGGGTCGCCACCTCAGGTGGACACGCCCGCCGAGGCCGCCGAGACCTACGCCGCGGCCCGCAAGGCCGCCTCGGCGATGGAGTGAGTGGGGCGATGGAGTGAGCGATCAGCCGCGCTGACTCCACCACTCCCGCAACGCCTCTTCGGCGTCCTCTCGGGACAGGGGCCCGCGGTCGAGCCGCAGCTCCTTCAGATACCGCCATGCCTCCCCGACGACCGGGCCGGCCGGGATGCCGAGCAGCTCCATGATCGCGTTGCCGTCGAGGTCGGGTCGCACCCGGTCGAGGTTCTCGGCCGCCTTCAGGTCGGCGATCCGGTGTTCGAGATGGTCGTAGTTCTCCTGCAACCGCCGCGCCCGGCGCCGGTTGCGGGTGGTGCAGTCGGCCCGCACCAACTTGTGTAGTCGCTCCAGTAGCGGCCCGGCGTCGGTCACGTAGCGACGCACCGCCGAATCGGTCCACGCGCCGTCGCCGTAACCGTGGAAGCGTAGATGCAGGAACACCAACTGCGAGACGTCGTCGACGACGGCCTTCGGATACTTCAGTGCCCGCATCCGCTTGCGGACGAGTTTGGCGCCGACCACCTCGTGGTGATGGAAACTGACGCCGCCCCCCGCTTCGTGGCGGCGGGTCGCCGGCTTACCGATGTCGTGCAGCAGCGCCGCCCACCGCAGGATGAGGTCCGGGTCGGACTCCTCGAGGTCGATCGCCTGCCGCAGCACGGTCAGCGAATGCTGGTAGACGTCCTTGTGCTGATGATGTTCGTCGATGGTCAGTTTCATGCCGGGCACCTCCGGCAGCACCCGTTCGGCGAGACCGGTGTCCACCAGCAGGTCGATGGCCTCGAGCGGGTGCTCCCCGAGGATCAGTTTGTCGAGCTCGGTGCGGACGCGTTCGGCGGTGATGCGCTCGATCTGGCCCGCCATCGAGGTCATTGCGTCCTGCACTCGCGGCGCGACGCGGAATCCGAGTTGGGAGACGAAACGCGCGGCGCGCAGCATCCGCAGCGGATCGTCGTCGAAGGACGACTGGGGCGTCGCGGGGGTGTCGATGACCCCGGCCAGCAGCGCAGTCATCCCGTCGAGCGGATCGCAGAACTCGGCGGGTCCGGTGGCGTCGACGCGGACGGCCATCGCGTTGATGGTGAAGTCGCGACGCACCAGGTCGTCGTCGAGGGAGTCGCCGAACACCACCTCGGGATTGCGGCCGACGCGATCGTAGGCGTCCGAACGGTAGGTGGTGATCTCGATCGCGGCGTTGCCCTTGCGGGCGCTGACCGTGCCGAACTCGATCCCGGTGTCCCACTGTGCGTCGGCCCACCCCGACATCAACGCGGCGACCTGGTCGGGGCGGGCGTCGGTGGTGAAGTCCAGGTCGTTGCCCAGGCGGCCCAGCACGGCGTCGCGGACCGACCCCCCCACCAGGAACAGTTCGTGGCCGGCGTCGGCGAAGAGCGCGCCCAGCGGCATCAGAATGTCCGACAGCTCCCGTAGGGTCACTGCCGCGGCCGCCAACAGGCGGGTACGGCGTTCGGGGTCGGTCACGGCATGACAGCCTATCGTCCGAACCGCTGCGCGTGCCCCGTCGGGAGGACACCTCAGCCCACCGACGACCCACCGACGGCCCATCCAGGCAAACTGCAGGTGACCAACGGCTAGCATCGAGGGCGTGTCCGCCGATCCGTCCACCGACCCTTCTGACGTCTCCTCCGACGTCACAGCGGGTCGGCGCGGTGCGACGGTGCGAGTGACACCGGCCGATCTGGCGGCCGCCGCCGGTTACACACCGAACGTCGAGAAGCACGTCGACACGGGAGTCGACACCGGGTCCGACGACCCCGGCGGACAGGGTCGCCGCGGTAGGCGTGGCCGCCGTCGTCGCGGTCGACGACCTGTCGTCGCCGAACCGGCCGCGCCCGTTGCGCCGGTCGAACGGCGCGATCCGCCCAAACCCGGTCCCAAACCGGGCCCCAAGCCTGGACCGATCGCCGGGCGTAAACCGCCCCAGCCGACACCCGTCGACGAACCCCGTCCGACCCACACCCGCGTCTCCCCACCCAAACCGTCCGATCTGGTCGCGGTGACCGCGAAGCTCACCAAGACCGGCCTCACTCATGCGGTCAACGCCGACAGCCCGTCCGGCGGCGGCAAGACCAAGAACCGGCGGCGCGCCGGCCGGCCTGAGCGTCCGACGGAGAAGCTGCGTACCGTCCGCGAGACCTCGGCGGGCGGATTGGTCATCTCCGATCTGGACCTGCCCGTCGAAGAACTGTCGGCGGCGCTGATCGGTCGCATGGACCGCCGCGGCCGGATGATGTGGTCGTTGCCGAAGGGGCACATCGAGACCGGGGAGACCGCCGAGCAGACCGCGATCCGCGAGGTCGCCGAAGAGACCGGCATCCAGGGCACGGTGGTGGCCCCGCTCGGCAAGATCGACTACTGGTTCGTCAGCGAGGGGCGCCGCATCCACAAGACCGTGCACCACTATCTCCTGCGCAGCGTCGGCGGCGAACTGTCGGACGAGGACTACGAGGTCAGCGAGGTGGCGTGGGTGCCGTTGCACGAGCTGCCCCGTCGCCTCACGTACTCTGACGAGCGGCGACTGGCCCGGATGGCCCGCGGCGTAATCGTCGATCTCGCCGCCGACCCCAACCGGTTGGCCCAGTCCGAGGCCGAGAGCATTCGCACCGAACCCAACGCCTATGAGAGAGCCGCAGCCGCACGCAATCAGCGTCGCAACGAACCGCCCGCACCGGCGCGGTCTCGGCGACGCCGGCGACGTTCCCGGCGCCCCTCGGCCGGCGATGCCTGAGGCCTCGATCCGTCGATTCGCCCTGCTGTGTGCCGCGCTGGTCTCGACGCTGCTCTTCGTCGCGCTGAGCGCAGCCCCGGCCCTCGCCGAGCCGTCGGCGACCCCCGCCACCGACACGATCCCGTCGACGTTCCTGCGTCTCGACATCGAGTCGATCACGCCGTCGCTGGTCACCAGCAGTGGCGGCGCGGTGGTGACGGTGACCGGTCAGGTGGCCAACGTCGGCGACCGCGACCTGCACGACCTCACCATCCGGCTCGAACGCGGCGACCAGGTGCCCGACGCGGCCGGTCTGCGCAGCAGCCTCGCGGTCACACCGACACCCGTGGCCGTGGCCACCCCCTTCCAACCGCTCACCGATGAACTCCCGGCTCGCGGCAGCCTGCGCTTCCAGGTCAGCGCCCCGATCTCCGGTGACAACGGCCTGAACATCGAGCAGGTCGGGGTGTACCCGCTGCAGATCAACGTCAACGGGTTACCCGACTACGGCAACCGGGCCAAACTCGCCGAGTCCCGCACTCTGCTGCCGGTGCTGTCGTTGCCACCCAACCGGGCGCGCGCCGCCGGCTACGTCGATCCCGCCGGCGACGACACGGTCACCGACACCCACCTCGGCCCGGACGGTTCGGTATCGGCGAATCTGTCGAGTCCCGCGCAGTTCACGCTGGTCTGGCCGCTCGCGGCGCCCCCGCAACTCACCCCCGGTGTGCTCGGCGCCCGTACCGAACCCGTCCGGCTGACCGGCGACCAACTCGCCGGATCCCTCGCTCCCGGCGGCCGGCTGCACACGCTGCTCGACGCCGCCCGATCGGTGGCCGGACAAACCGACGACACCGACTCCGATGCCTCCGGCTCATCGTCGACGACCACCGAGAGCGACACCACTGCCGGGGACGAGTCCGGCACATCCGAATCCGACGCCGCGCCGCGCCCGGCGTCCAAGCTGCAGCAGAGCATGTGCCTGGGCGTGGATCCCGACCTGTTGGTCACCGTGCGGGCGATGTCGCTGGGATATGTGGTGTCGACCGACCCGATGGATCCGAGTGGTCCGACCACGCCGGGCACCGGCACCCCGGCGGCGCTGCAGTGGCTGACCGAGTTGCAGGAGCTGGCGGGCCAGATGTGCGTGGTCGCGTTGCCGTTCGCGCAGGCCGATCTGACCTCGCTGGCCCGCATCGACACGATGGGGCTGACCGCCGCCGCACTCACCGGCCCCGCCGACATCGTGGACGCGATCCTCGGGGTGCGCAGCGTCCGCGGGCTCACCATTCCCGCGCTCGGGGCCGTCGATGCCACCGGCGCGGGAGTTCTGCGCTCGGCGTCGGTCGACGCCGCGGTGACGTCGGCGACCAGCGTGGCCACCGCACGCACTACCGCCGCCGGCCGCTATCGGGTCGGTGACCTGCACGTACAGACCGTCGACCAACCGGTCACCGCGGCCCTCGCCGGCATCGGCAGCGCACCCACGAATCCGGCGCTGACGCCTCGCGACCAACAGGTGTCCTACGACGGGGAGTCGGCGGTGGCCCGGCGGCAGGCGGCGATCGGCGCCCTCGCGTACCAGACCATCGATGCGCCCGAGCCCGCCGACGACGACGACACGACACCGCCGGCGCTGCCCACCACCGGCCGCAGCGCGTTCGTCATGCCGCCCACCTACTGGGCACCGAGCGCCGACGACACGAACGCCCTGTTCAGCACCGCCACCGTCCTGCTGGAGTCGGGGGCCGCGGCGCCCGCGCCCCTGCCGGACGTGATCGCCGACCTCGGTCGGGTGACCGCCGGTGCGCGCCTGGTCCCGCCGGACGGCGTCGAACCCCTGGGCACCCTCGGCATGGCCGTCGACCAGAACACCGCGACGACGATCCGCACGCACGTCGAGGAGAGCTGGCAGCTCCAGGCCTCCCTCATGCAGTCCGCGGATGTGGCCGCCACGCCGGAGCGCTACGTTGCGCCGCTGCGCGAGGACATGCTGCGTGCCATCCGCAGCCCCGACACCGCATCGCCCAACCTGCGGGCCGACCTCACCACCCAGCGGCAACAACGCATCGCGGCCGCGGACTCCACCCTGGCCCGGATGCTGGACTCGGTCACCATCCTCGACCCGGGCGGTCGCTACACCCTCGCGTCCGAACGCAGCCCACTGCTCCTGGTGGTGCGCAATGACCTCGCACTGCCGATCCGGGTACGGATGAACATCGACGCCCCACCCGAACTCGAGGTCGGCGATGTCGGTGTCATCGAGATCCCCGCGCGCGGCACCCGGCAGATCCAGTTGCCGACCCGCGCCGACACCTCGGAGTCGATGTCGGTGACCATCTCGCTCACCACCTCCAGCGGACTGGCCGTGGGATCGCCGATCCGGCTCTCGGTGAACGCCAACGCGTACGGCAAACCGCTGTTCTGGATCACTGTCGCCGCCGGCATCGCGCTGGTCGCGCTGACCGCCCGCCGACTGTGGCACCGGTTCCGCGGCGAGCCGGACCCGGCCGACGAGGACCGCCCGGATCCCGATGAGCACGATCGGTTGCTCGCCGCCCAGACCTATCAGCAACGCCGCCGGACCGTGCATGACACCGACTGGCACGAGCCCGGCGAGCACGACACCGACCCGAGCGACTCCCCACCCGACCACCCGGACCCCACCGAGCGAGACCCGTCATGAGCAACAAGACATCATCACCCCGCCTCGCCCGCGACTCGGACTCCAGCATCCTGCGGACCAGCGGTTCGATCGCGATCGCCACCCTGATGAGCCGGATCACCGGCTTCGTCCGGACCGTGCTGGTGCTGGCCATGCTCGGCCCGGCCATCGCGTCAGCGTTCCAGGCCGCCTACGTGCTGCCGAACATGATCGCCGAGGTCGTACTGGGCGCGGTGCTCACCGCCATCGTGATCCCCGTGCTGGTCCGGGCCGAGGCCGAAGACCCCGACGGCGGTCGCGGCTTCATGAACCGGATCTTCACGCTCGCCGTCGTGCTGCTCGGCGCGGCGACGCTCATCGCGCTCATCGCCGCTCCCCTGCTGACGTTCCTCAACGTCGGCGACGGCGACGTCAACCGCGACCTGACCACCGCGCTGGCCTACCTGCTGCTGCCGGAGATCCTGTTCTACGGCCTGTCCGCGCTGTTCATGGCGATTCTCAACGTCAAGGGCTACTTCAAGCCCGGTGCGTGGGCGCCGGTCCTCAACAACATCGTGCAGATCGCGACGCTGGTGCTGTACGCGTTGATGCCCGGCGAGATCACCCTCAACCCGGTTCGGATGAGCGACCCGCAACTCCTCGTCCTGGGCATCGGCACCACGCTGGGTGTGATCGTGCAGGTGGCGATCCTGCTGCCCTGGCTGCGGCGCGCGGACGTGCACCTGCGGCTGCAGTGGGGCATCGACCAGCGCCTGCGCCGCTTCGGCAACATGGCCATGGCGATCGTGCTCTACGTCGCGATCCTGCAGGTCGGGCTCATCATCACGTACCGGATCGCCGCGCACGCCGACGCTTCGGGCATCAGTGTGTACGCCACCCACTGGCAGCTGCTGCAGCTCCCCTACGGTGTCCTCGGCGTCACCATCCTGACCGCGATCATGCCGCGGTTGTCACGCAACGCGGCCGCCGACGATCATCGAGCCGTCGTCGACGATCTGTCGCTGGCCACCCGACTGACGATGGTCGCGTTGGTGCCGGTGGTCGCCTACATGACGTTCTTCGGCCCGGCCATCGGCGTCGCCATCTTCAACTTCGGCAAGTTCAACGCCGACACCGCGAGCCAGCTCGGTTCGGTTCTCGCCTGGGGTGCGTTCACCCTCATCCCCTACGCCATGACCTTGGTGCAGCTGCGGGTGTTCTACGCCCGCGAGGACGCCTGGACCCCGACCTTCATGGTGCTCGGCATCACCGCTGTCAAGGTCGTGTCGTCGTATCTGGGTCAGGCGCTGTTCAGCGACCCCGAGATGGTCGTGCGCTGGCTGGCCTTGTCCAACGGGCTCGGCTACCTCGTCGGCGCCGTCGTCGGGCACTATCTGCTGCGCCGGCGACTCGACGACGCCCACCTCAAAGACGTCACCCGCACCACGGTGGTGACGCTGGTCATCTCGGTGGTGATCGGTGCGGTGGTGTGGGTCGTCGCGAACCTGTCGGGCATGCACCGGTTGGCCACCGAGGCCGGCAAGCTCGGATCTCTCGTCTACCTTTTGCTGACCGCCGTTGTGATGCTCGGGGTGACCTACGCGGGACTCGCCGCGGCGAAGGTTCCCGACGTCGTCTCGATCGGCAATTCGGTACGCCGGATCCTGGGCCGATTCGTCCCTGCCTGGGCACCGCCTGAGAGTCCGGTAACGGATTCGACACCGTCGATCACGGTTCAGTTTCCGCGCGTCACTGCCGACGAATCGCTCCCGTACTCTGGTCAGGTACAGGTGCTCCGGCGGTTCGACCGGGGCACTTCGACGTGGCAGTCATATGCCGTCCACAGCGGTGGAGCCGCCGGTATCCCGGGCGGCGAGATGCGGGTGCACGAACCCCGTGACATGCGGTATCGCAGGAGAGGAGCGCGGCGCGTGAGTGACAGCGATATCGGGACCAGACAGGACTCCGAGATCCTTCACGACAAGTCCGTGGCCGGCGGTTCGATTTCCGTCGACGACGATCGGCACAACGCACCCGACCGGCTCGCCGATACCGAAAAGCCATCCGGCTCAGATAAATCCGACACCCCGACGGTTGCGCGGCCTCAGTCGTCGCGGCCACGCGGACCGCGCCTGGTGCCCGGCGCCGCGGTCGCCGGGGGTCGCTATCGACTGCTCGAACACCACGGCGGCACCCGCGGCCTGCAGTTCTGGCGGGCCCAGGACACCAACCTCGACCGTGAGGTCGCGCTGACCTTCGTCGACGCCGAGCAGAAGGCTCCGCTGCCCGAGCGCGGTGCACCCGCCAAGGTCACCGACACCGGTCCGCAGGCGGTGCTGTCGCGGACGCTGCGCCTCGGCCAGATCTCCTCGTCGGGTGTCGCCCGCGTCCTCGACGTGGTGCGCGGTTCCTCGGGCGGCATCGTCGTCTCCGAGTGGGTCCCCGGATCCTCGCTCGCCGACGTGGCCCGCTCGCAACCGTCGCCGATCGGCGCCGCCCGCGCAGTGCGTGCATTGGCCGCCGCCGCCGAGGCGACGCACCGGTCCGGCGGCGCATTGTCGATCGATCATCCCGATCGCATCCGCATCAGCACCGACGGCAATGCCGTTCTCGCCTTCCCCGGCACGCTGGCCGGAGACGACAAGTCCTCCGACGTCCGTGGGCTCGGCGCGGTGCTCTACGCACTGCTGTTGGCTCGGTGGCCGCTCGACGGCGCGACCGGCACCGAGTTGGTGACCACCAACGACACCACCGACCCCGTGGGTGGCCTGCCGATCGCCGAGCCCGGCGACAACGGCAACCCCGTCGAACCGCGGACCGCCCGGCCCGAAACACCGTTCGAGATCTCCGCGGTCGCGGCTCGTGCCCTCGACGGCTCCCGCGGGATCCGGACCGCCGCCACCGTGCAGCACGTCCTGGACCAGGCCACCGTGGTCGATCTGCCGACCGACATGCTGCCGGTCATCGACGGCGACACCCCGCCGATCGCCATGCAACCGACGGACCCGGCCGCAGTCACCGACCCCAAGGCCGGACGCCGGAACATCGCACTGCTGGTCGGTGCCGGGCTGTTGACGCTGTTCATCATCCTGGCCCTGGTCATCTGGGCGACCAACCTGTTCGGGTACACCGGCAAGTCCCAGGACATCGACGAAATCCTGACCACCACGTCGGCTCCCCCATCGCCGGGCGCGCAGGCTGCTCCGGCCACCGGTCCGATCGCGCTGCAGCGGGTCACCCTGCTCGACGTGTCCGGCCAACCGCCGGACAGCTCGGAGAACCTCGGCAACGTGATCACCGGCGCACCCCCGCCTTGGCGCACCGATGTCTATCGCGGGTCCCCCGACTTCGGTGGACTCAAGGACGGACTCGGCCTGATGTTCGATCTCGGCGGCGCCAAGTCGGTCAAGTCGGTGACGATCGCATCACCGACACCGGGATTCACCGTGTCGATTCGCGCCGCGCAGACCGCGACACCGACATTCGCCGACACGACCGAGGTGGCGTCCGGATCGGTGGGTTCGGCGTCGACGATCATCAACATCGACGACCCGCAGCCGGCACCATTCCTCATGGTGTGGCTGACCTCGTTGCCGCAGACACCGAACGGAACGTATCAGGCGCAGATCGGCCAGATCACCATGGCGGACTGACCACTTGGCCGAGCTGCCGGTGACACGAAACACCGTGGCGCGGTACGCCATCGGGTCGATCGGCACGGCGGGTTTCGCGACCCTGCCCGGGCTGGTGTTGATCTACTATCTCACCGACACCCTCGGTGTCGCCGCGGTCGTCGCCGGCCTGATCGTCGCCGCGGCCAAGATCTGGGACGTGGTGATCGATCCGGTGATCGGCGCTGCCAGTGATCGACGGGCGCTCCGTCTCGGATCGCGTCGCGGCATGATGCTGCTCGGGGCGCTCGCACTGCCGGTGTTCTTCATCGCCACCTTCGCGGTGCCCGGTGGTGTGGCGTCGCCGCTGGACGCCCTCTGGGTGACCGTCGCATTCCTCATCGCCGCAACCTCCTTCAGCCTCTTCCAGGTGCCCTACATCGCGCTGCCCGCCGAACTCACCGACGACTACGACCAACGCACCCGCCTGCTCACCGCCCGCGTCGTCGTGCTGACGATCGGGATTCTCGCGTTCGGGGCGGGCGGCCCGGCATTGCGGTCGATCGGCGAGTCCCCGCGGATGGGATATCTCGTCATGGCGGTGGTGGCGGCGCTGGTCATCGGGGTCAGCCTGTTGATCGCCTGTGGCTCGGCGCCGCGACGAGCACCACAACCCGCGCCGAGCAGTACCGAGTCGGCCACGGCCGCGTATCGTGCGGCGTGGGCGGTGCTCCGCCGGAGTCGACCGTTGCGGATGTTGCTCGGCGCCTTTCTGCTGCAGGGCGTGGCGACCGGTCTCATGCTGGCCGACGGCCAGTACATCGCCACCTGGATTCTGGGCGACGAGCCGGCGGTGTCGCTGCTCTTCGTCGCACTCATCGCACCGGCGCTGGTCTTCGCGCCGGTCTGGGGGAGAGTGGCCCGACGCATCGGCAAGGAGGCCGGATTCGGCGGCGCCACAGTGGTGTTCATCGTCGCGACGGCGACGCTGATACTGCTGCGATGGTCACCCGGGTGGTGGGTCTATCCGGTCATCGGGGTTGCGGGCGCCGCGTACGCCGGGATGCAGGCACTGCCGATGGCAATGCTGCCCGACGTGATCTCCGACGACGAACGACGCGAAGGTGTCGGCTCCGCCGGGGTGATCGGTGGAGTCTGGACGGCGGGGGAGACCACCGGTATGGCATTCGGGGCGGTCGCACTGACGGCACTGCTGGCGATCGGCGGATACGTGTCCTCCGACGACACCACCGCGGTCATCCAGCCCACACCGGCGCTGACCACGATGGTGCTCGGTTTCAGTGTGGTACCCGCCGCGCTTGCCGTGATGAGCCTGCTGCTCATCAGGCGATACCCGTTGCGGCGCAGTGACATCGACGACGTCGACGAAAGGAACAGTCCTCGTGGATGAGCAGGCGACCGATATCCTCGCCCAACTCGCGCGGTTGCGGGCCGACGACGCGCCGACCCACGGCGGTCGGGTGTTGTCCTATGTGTACGACTCCGGCCTCGCGGAACTCGACGAATTGGCCAGGGCCGCAGCAGCGTCCGTACAGTCGGTCAACGGACTCGATCCGACTGCGTTTCCATCGGTGGCCCGGATGGAGGCCGACGTCATCGATTTCGCTGTCGGCCTGACCCACGGTCACCGGCGCGATACCCCGGTGGCCGGCCTGGTCACCAGCGGTGGTACCGAGAGTTGTTTGCTGGCAGCCAAATCCGCGCGGGATCGATGGCACGCCCGCGGCGGAGAGGGAACTCCCGTCATCGTCGCACCGGTGACCGTGCACGCGGCATTCCACAAGGCAGCCCACTATTTCGGGCTCGAGTTGGATCTGATCCCGGTCGACGACGGGGGAGTGGTGGCGGTCGGTGACATCGTCACCCGGCTCACCCCGCAGACCGCGCTGGTCGTCGTCTCGGCTCCGTGTTACCCGTTCGCGGTGCTCGATCCGATCTCCGCCATCGCCGCCGCGGCCGCCGAGCGTGGGATCGCGTGCCACGTCGACGCCTGCATCGGTGGCTGGGTATTGCCGTTCTGGGAGGATGGCGAAAATCCTTTGCCGCCCTGGGACTTCCGCGTCGATGGCGTGAGCAGTATCTCGTTGGACGCCCATAAGTACGGCTATGCGCCGAAAGGTGCCTCGGTACTGCTGTTCGCCGATCCGGATGCCAAACGGGCAGCGGCCTTCGCCACCACGCAGTGGCCGGGCTACCCCGTGGTGAATCCGACGATGCTGGGTAGTCGGTCGGCGATGTCGCTGGCGGCGGCATGGGCCGTCATTGCCTATCTGGATCGCAACGGGTTCGGCGAGTTGACCGCTCGCTGCCGGCAGGCCACCCGAGTGCTGCAGGATTGCGTGGCGGGGATCGACGGTCTGCGCGTCGTCGGACGCCCCGTCGGGCCGCTCTTCGCCGTCACCGCCGACTCGGCTGTCCCCGAAGACCATCGCGTCGACCCGCACATCTGGGCCGATCGGGTGCGCGAACTCGGCTGGGTCCTACAACCCCAACCCGGATTGGGGCAGACATCCGGGGTCGTCCTGCCCCGCACCACTCATCTGACGGTGACCCCGGTGACCGCCGACGACCTCGACGACCTCACCGCCGCGTTGCGGTCGGCAGCCGACGACGTCCGCGGCACTCCGCCGGTGGATCTGACCGAATTGCTCTCGGCAATACCGGAACTCGCGGTCGACGATGTTCTCGACACCGCGGACGCGCAGCGGATCCTGGGCACCCTCGGACTCGACAGCGGAAGCGGGCCGGGGAGTGCACTGCCGGATCAGCTCGCGCCGGTGATGGCGCTGCTCGACGTGATCCCGCCGCGCCGCGCCGAGGCGCTGCTCACCGAGCTACTGGCGCGGTTGAACGAGCGCTGACTCCGCGGGGGTCGGCGTCCAACCGGGCGGTCGGAAGACGTATCCGAGTCGATCGCGAAAGGTGCTCGCGGCACGTATATCTCGCGCGAGGCTCCCGTACTCGTGCGTCTGCAGGTGCCAAATGTTGTAGGTATCAACGGGTTTGGTGAGTCCGTAGGTTGGTCGGTGGCGCTCGGCGCAGAAGGTGCCGAAGAGTCGATCCCAGATGATGAACGTGCCACCGTAATTGCGGTCCAGGTATTCTGCGTCGCTGGCGTGGTGGACCCTGTGGTGCGACGGCGTATTGAACACGAATTCGATTGGTGCCCAAAGTCGATCGATGTGTTCTGTGTGAATCCAGAACTGGTAGATCAGATTCAGGGAGTACGCGCCGAAGATCAATGCCGGGGGAACGCCGAGTAGCGGCAGCGGCAACCACACGATCATCGCCGCGCTGTTGTTCCACTTCTGCCGCAACGCCGTGGTGAAGTTGAAGTACTCGCTGGAGTGGTGTGCCTGATGCGTGGCCCACACCACTCGGACGCGGTGGGCCATTCGGTGCTCCCAGTAGAACAGGAAGTCCACAGCGACAAAGGCGATGACCCAGGAGTACCAGGCGCTCGCCGGCAACTGCCAGGGTGCCAGATACGTGAAGATGGCCGCGTAGGCGAGCAGTGCGAGTGCTTTCCACGCGGCACTGGTCGCGATCGAGACGATGCCCATCAGCAGGCTGGCCCGGGAGTCGCGGGCGTCGTAGCGGCCCCGGTCGAGTTTCCAGGCCGCCCACCATTCGAGAGCGACCATGAGCACGAAGAAGGGGATGGCGAGCACCGTCGGTTCGCGCATCGCCTCGGGGAGAGCGTCGAGCATCGTGATTCTCCTGCGGTCAGATCTGACACGTCTTCATGTCAGATTCACGATGTCTGACACGATAGCGTGTCAGATAGCATGTGTCCATGCCCCAGGGACGCCGCTACGGCGGTGCGGACGCCGAGGAGCGTCGGATGCGTCGCCGCGCGGACCTCGTCGCCGCCGGACTCGACCTGTTCGGCACCGACGGCTACCCGGCGGTTTCGGTGAAGCGGGTGTGCGATCACGCCGGACTGACCCAGCGCTACTTCTACGAATCGTTCGGCGATCGTGCCGCGCTGCTCGCCGCGGTCTACGCGGACTGTGTCGCCGTCGCGCGTGCGGCCACCGTGGCCGCGGCGACGGAGTGGGTCGGCGGACGCGAGGTCGCGGGCATCTCGTCCGACGACGCCTCGGCGGTGGCCCGCGCCACCCTCGGCACCTTCGTCCAGGTGCTGGTCGACGATCCCCGCCGCGCTCGGGTGATGCTGGTCGAGGTCGTCGGGGTGAACGAGGAACTCGAACAGATACGGTTGGCCGCCATTCATGATTGGGCCGAGTTGATCCTGACATTGGCCCTGGGGGAGCGGCCTCCCGATCGGCGACAGCGACTCACCGCGATCGGACTGGTCGGCGCCGTCACCCAGTTACTCGTCGATTGGTACACCACCACCACCGCCGATACGGCCGACCTGTTCGATCCCGACGCCATCGTCGACGTGAGCGTGGAATTGTTCGTCGCCGCCTACGGCAGGCTGCTCAGCTGAGGCCATCCACACCCACCCGACAATCCCCAGGTCTGTGGATAACACCGCTGATCACCGCACTTTTCGCAACGCGAATCGTCTAATCTCAGAACATGACTCGGGGGAGCGTCGACGTCCGCAGCGACGAGGACTTGCTGCGCGCCCATGTGCAGGGCGATCCCGACGCTTTCGCCACCCTGATCACCCGGCACCACACCTATCTCTGGTCGCTTGCCGTCCGCACCACCGACAATCACGACGATGCCGCCGATGCGCTCCAGGACGCCCTGCTCAACGCTCATCGAATGGCCGAGCGGTTCCGATCCGACGCGAAGGTCACCAGCTGGCTGCATCGCATCGTGGTCAACGCCTGTCTCGACCGCATCCGTCGGAACAAGTCACGGTTGACCGTTCCGATGCCCGAGCACGATGTGCCGTCGTTCGCCGATGACCACGACCAGATGGCCACCGTCGATCTGTCGGTGTCCATCGGCCGGGCTCTCGACACGCTGCCGCCCGACCAACGCGCAGCCGTCATCGCCGTCGATATCGAGGGCTACTCGGTGGCCGAGGCGGCCGAGCGTCTCGGGATACCTGTCGGGACGGTGAAGAGTCGCTGCTCGCGAGGCCGTGTTCGGCTCGCCGAGGCCCTGGGACATCTGCGGCATGGGTGAGCGGCAGGGGAGACTGTGAGACAGCGCATACCCGACACACCTTTGTCGGTTGAACGAATGTCATGGAACCGGATCGTGCGCCGATGCGTCCTATTGCCAGAGTGAATCTTCGACGACAGTCATATGTGAGAAGTGAGAGAGGAGCGCGATGATCCCGCCGGGAACTGGTCCAGACGCCGCGAACTCGGCGTCCGGCTTCCCGCAGCCTCCGTTCTCGGTCGAGGTGCTCGCCGATCTGCATGCAGACGCGTTGCCGCCGGATGTCGCGCAGCACATATGGGCCCACCTCGACGACGATCCGCACGCCCGTTCGGTGCTCGAGGCACTGGACCGGACCGTGGCGCAGGTCGCCGCCGCCCCGGTGCCGCCCCAACCGGTGCCACCATCGGTGACCGACCTGACCAACCGAACGCTGGCGCAGATCCGGGCCGAGGTCACCGCCACGACCGACAGCACGGTCGTCGGGCTCGAGTCCGGCCGGTCCACCCGCCGATATCGGGGGCGGTTCCTGGCGCTCGGTGCCGCGGCGGCCGCGGCAGTGGTGGCCGCGGTCCTCGTGATCTCGATCGGCATCCTGCGCACACCCGAACCAGCGACCCCGATCCAGGCACAGCCGTCCCCGATATCCACCCTCGACGGGTCCGAGCGTGCGACCGCGCTGTCGGTTCTCGGGCGGACCGACTTCGCTCCCTTCGGTAGCGAGGCGGCGCTGCGGCGGTGTACCAGGGCAAACCGGATCGCCGACGACACTCCGTTGCTCGGCTCGGGTCCGGTCACCCTCCGCGAAAAGCTCGCCGCAGTGATCCTGCTCGGCACCGGCCTCGCCGGCCGGTTCGATGCCTTGGTCGTCGGCCGCGACTGCACCACCGACAATCCGTCGACGATCGCCTTGACCCGGATCGGCGGCTGAACCGGCACCACCGGCCTACGGCCCGCCGCGATCGGGAACATCTACCTCTACCCTGATGTTGAGACTGCCGGAAATGCTCAACAGCACGGAGGACGGATGACCCAGCACGACAGCCAGCAGATTCACGATCTGATCATCATCGGATCCGGACCCGCAGGCTACACCGCGGCCGTCTACGCAGCTCGCGCCGAGCTCGCACCGCTGGTCTTCGAAGGCACCCAGTTCGGTGGCGCTCTGATGACCACGACCGAGGTCGAGAACTTTCCCGGCTTCCAGAACGGCATCCAGGGTCCCGCGCTGATGGATGAGATGCGCGAGCAGGCCATCCGCTTCGGGGCCGATCTGCGCATGGAGGACGTCGACACGGTCCGACTGACCGGTGACATCAAAGAGGTCGAGGTGGGCGGCGAGGTCTATCGCTCGCGCGCGGTCATCCTCGCGATGGGCGCCGCCGCCCGCTACTTGGGTGTGGAGAACGAGCAAACGCTTCTCGGCCGCGGCGTCTCCGCCTGCGCCACCTGTGATGGCTTCTTCTTCAAGGACCAGGACATCGCCGTGATCGGCGGCGGTGACTCCGCGATGGAGGAGGCGACCTTCCTCACCAAGTTCGCACGCAGCGTCTCCCTCATCCATCGCCGCGAGGAGTTCCGGGCATCGAAGATCATGCTCGAACGCGCTCGCGCGAACGACAAGATCCGCTTCGTCACCAACTCGGCGGTCACCGGAGTCATCGGCGACACCTCGGTCACCGGACTGCAGCTGACCGACACCGTCACCGGCGAGGCCAGCACGGTCGACGTGACCGGCATGTTCGTTGCGATCGGTCACGACCCGCGCAGCGAACTGGTCCGGGATCAGGTCGAACTCGACGACGAGGGCTACGTCCTGACCCAGGGTCGGACCACCTACACCTCGCTGCCCGGCGTCTTTGCCGCAGGCGACCTCGTCGATCACACCTATCGGCAGGCAATCACCGCAGCTGGCAGCGGCTGTTCGGCCGCCATCGACGCCGAGCGGTGGCTCGCCGACCAGGGCGCGATCGACCTGACCCCGCTCGAAGGCGATCTCGTCGTCGTCGACGCATCCGCCGGCGCCTGAGTCCACCGATCCACACCACGTCCACCCACACCAACGTCCACAAGGAGGACATCTGATGGGAGCAAACACCGTCGCCGTCACCGACGCCACGTTCAAGGATCAGGTTCTCGGCTCTGACAAGCCGGTTCTGGTCGACTTCTGGGCCACCTGGTGCGGACCGTGCCGCATGGTCGCCCCCGTGCTCGAGGAGATCGCCGGCGATCACGGCGACAAGCTGACCATCGCCAAGCTCGACGTCGACGAGAACCCGGAGACGGCTCGCGACTTCCAGGTCATGTCGATTCCGACGCTGATCCTGTTCGAGAACGGCAAGGCGACCAAGACCATCGTCGGTGCCAAGGGCAAGGCGGCTCTGCTGCGCGAACTCGACTCCGTGGTCGGCTCACCCGCCTGATTTTCACCCACGTCACCTGCGACGACCCGCCGGGTTGCGACACTCGGCGGGCGTCGTCATTTGGCCGTGTCGGCCGAACCTGAAAGAATGCGTGTGTTTGCGATGGTGCATCGGCACGCCTGATGCCGTTGCGCCACGAGTACGAGGAGTTGTCGATGCCGTTGTTCCGCCTGGGTGATAGCGGCTCAGCTGTCGCCGAAATACGGAACATCCTCGTGTCCCGAGGTCTGTTGGCAGCGGATTCCGCGACGGCGACCGGCATCGGCCACGGCAACGGCTGGACCGCGCCGGAGGCAGTCTTCGACGCCGAGTGCGACCATGCGGTCCGCGCATTTCAGCAGGAACGAGGCCTGATTGTCGACGGCATCGTCGGCACCGCGACCTACCGGGCGCTGCGCGAGTCGTCCTACCAACTCGGCACCCGCGTCCTGCTGTATCGGCTTTCGGCGACGATGGTCGGCGACGACGTCGCCACCCTGCAGGGTCGGCTACAGAACCTCGGCTATTACACCGAGATCGTCGACGGCATGTTCGGCGAATCGACCCACAACGCGGTCTGCCTTTACCAAAGTGAATACGGCCTGTCCGCCGACGGCATCTGCGGTCCGGCGACCCTTCGCTCCCTGGAACGACTTGGCACCCGTGTCACCGGCGGCTCACCCCACGCCATTCGTGAAGAAGAGCACGTGCGGCGATCCGGGCCACAGCTGACCGGCAAACGCATCCTCATCGATCCCGGTTCCGGTGGGCTCCACGAGTTCTCCACCGATGCGACCGCAGACCTCGAGTCGGCGATCCTGTGGGATCTGGGCGCACGCCTGGAAGGTCGGATGGCGGCCGCCGGCATGGAGACGTTCCTGTCGCATGACGGTCGCGGACGCCCCGATGATCACGAACGCGCCCGGGTGGCGAATCTCGCCGGCGCCGATTTGGTGATCTCCTTGCGGTGCGGGCATTACCCGAACGAACGCGCACACGGTGTCGCGGCGTTCTACTTCGGGAACTCTCACGGATCGTTCTCCACCATCGGCCGCAACCTCGCCGGTTTCATCCAGCGGGAGATCGTCGCGCGGACCGGGCTCACCGACTGCCGGACGCACGAACGTACGTGGGACATGTTGCGGCTCACCAGAATGCCGGTAGCTTTGCTCGACGTCGGATACATCACCAATCCCGCCGACCGCGCGGCGCTGAACGACCCGCAGGTCCGTGACATCATCGCCGAGGCCATCCTCGTGGCGGTCAAGCGCCTGTATCTGCTCGGCGAGAATGATCGTCCGACCGGTACCTACACGTTCGCGGAATTGCTTGCCGCCGAACGTCTTCCTTACTGATTACGTCGAGAACCCTTACGTCCCACCGGAACTGCCGCGGCTTCGCGTTCGCGTCCGGCGAGGTCGATCGCGGCCATCACGACCAGCTTCTCCAGGGCATGCTCGACCTCGTGCTTCCAGCCGAGTCCCTCGTCGAGTTCCAAGCGGAAGCGGGGGAAACGCGGGTGTGACGCCACGACGTCGAATCCGGAGTCCTTGAGGAAGTCGGCGTCGATGATGCACTCGAGACACAGGTCGTCCTGCGGATTGTCGCGCATGGAGCGGGTGATCTCGACGATCGCCTCGTCGGCCCAGAAGCCCATCTCATTCGACATCGATTCCAGCGCACCGAGTTCGGCGACCCCGGTCTGCTGTTCGCCAGGCGTCCGGACGATGCCGAACGCCTCGACGGCACGCACGCCGCGGCGCACCAGATCGGTGAGCACTCCATCGAGCAGGATCGGCGCCGCCTCGCCGAAACCGGGTTCGGTCCGAATGGAACTCACCAATACGGCGTCGGCACTGACCGGAGAGGTGGGGAACATCCGGGACCGCGGCACGCGGCCCGGGGGAGCGTAGACCGCGGATCCCACGACATTGCCCGTATTGCCGTCGATCGCCATCTGGCCGCACGTACCCCACTCGAGGAGCAGACCCGAAATCCACGCCTCTTTGTCGAACTCGCTCTCGAACGCACCGAGGTCGCCGAAGATCTCCGCGTCCACCGCCCTCGACATCGAGTTCGGTTCCACCTCCCAGAACACACAACGCCGTACATGGATGGGCAGTGACTCGAAGGATTCCAGATCGAGACGTGTGACGGCGAGATTCATCGGCGTGACTCCCGACCGCGAGTACCCGAAGACCCGAAAGTGTTGTCCGACAAGCGCTTCGGTTTATTCACTGAGTTCCTCGCTACTCAACTGTCACTGTGACGTTTCACCCGGGTGCCCTTACCCTGGGTCGATCACACCGACAATTCGTTCCAAGTCTTCCACCGAGCCGAACTCGACGACGATCTTGCCTTTCCGCTTCCCGAGGCTCACGGTCACCCGGGTGTCGAAGCGATCAGACAGCCGCTCGGCGACATCCTGCAACCCCGGCATCACCATCGGCTTGCGCTTGGCGGGGGACTGCGGCGTGAGATCCCCGTCGCCACGGTTCGCGAGGGTGACCGCCTCCTCGGTGGCACGCACCGACAGTCCCTCGGCCACGATCCGGGCAGCCAGTGTCTCCTGGGCATCGCTACCGGTCTCCAGCGACAGCAACGCTCGCGCGTGACCCGCCGACAGAACCCCGGCGGCGACGCGCCGTTGCACGGGAATCGGCAGTTTCAGCAGACGGATCATGTTGCTGATCAACGGCCGCGAGCGACCGAGCCGGTTCGCGAGTTCCTCGTGGGTGACCCCGAACTCTTCGAGGAGCTGCTGATAGGCCGCGGCCTCTTCGAGCGGATTCAGCTGCGCCCGGTGAATATTCTCCAGCAACGCATCGCGGAGCATGTCGCCGTCGGGGGTCTCGCGAACGATCGCCGGGATCGCCTCCAAGCCGGCTTCCTGGCTGGCACGCCAGCGCCGTTCGCCCATCACGATCTGATAGGCGACCCCTGCGTCGGTGACCGCGGCGAGGCGGCGTACGACGATCGGCTGCATGAGGCCGAACTCCTTGATGGAGTGCACCAGCTCGGCCATCGCCTCGTCGTCGAAGACGGTCCGCGGCTGCTGCGGGTTCGGCTGGATCTCCGCCGGCGGGATCTCCCGGTAGACCGCGCCCATCTCATCGACAGTGGGTGTCACGTTTGCGACGGTGTCCGACGACGGGGGAGTGATCGTGGCAGTCGCTGCGGTCCCGCCAGAACCATTCGCGCCGGCGCCGCTACCCTTGCCGATGATGACGTCGGCGGCGGCGTTCCCCAGGCGCGGTCCGCTCGGGGTGTCGCCGTCCGGAGGACCGGTAGGAATGAGCGCGGCCAGGCCACGGCCCAGACCCCCTCGACGCTGCGCGGAATCTCGCTGACTCACTGATGTCCTCTCGCTGTCGACCACACCATCATGAATCCTATCTGCCGCAACCGACGGTCACCGCTGCGCGACGGCACGCATCGCGAGTTCTCGGGATGCATCGAGGTAACTCATCGCTCCACGTGAACCCGGGTCGTATTCGATGATCGTCATCCCGTAACCGGGCGCCTCGGACACCTTCACGCTGCGCGGAATGATGGTCGTCAGCACCTTGTCACCGAAGTGGCGTCGCACCTCATCGGCAACTTGATCGGCCAACTTGGTGCGGCCGTCGTACATGGTGAGCACGATCGTCGACACGTGCAGGTCGGGATTCAGGTGCGCCTGGACCAACTCGATGTTGCGAAGTAGCTGACCCACTCCCTCGAGCGCGTAGTACTCGCACTGGATGGGGATCAAGACTTCCTTCGCCGCGACCATCGCGTTGACCGTGAGCAGACCGAGTGACGGTGGGCAGTCGATCAAGACGTAGTCGATACCGAGGTCGGTCAGGGTCTTCTGGTCGAGCGCGTTGCGGAGTCTGTTCTCGCGGGCAACGAGCGAGACGAGCTCGATCTCGGCACCGGCGAGGTCGAGGGTCGCGGGGACGCAATAGAGCGTTTCCTGGCTCGGCGACTTCTGAATCGCCTCAGCAAGTGTCACCTCGCCGAGCAGCACCTCGTACACCGACGCGAGATCGGGAGCGCGGTGATCGATACCCAGTGCCGTGCTTGCGTTGCCCTGCGGATCGAGATCGATCACCAAGACACCAAGCCCGTGAAGTGCGAGGCCGGCCGCCAGGTTCACCGTCGAGGTGGTTTTCCCCACGCCACCCTTCTGGTTGGCCACGGTCAGAATGCGCGTGGTCTCCGGCCGCGGCAGGCGACCCGCGCCACCCGGAGTGAGCACCTGGCTTGCTCGAGCAGCCGCGGCAGCGATCGGGGTGTCGTCGAACTCGGGACTCGCGGTGGATGTGGTGCCGGTGGGGGAGATACCGGTCATGGTTGTTTCACGTGAAACACTCGGGTCCTGATCGACCACGCTTGGACTCCTTCGCCCGACTTGATACTGGTCTTCGGTGAGCTGCCCGTCGACGCGGGGACTCTGATGCATGAACGCTCTGCGTCACGCCACCCCGATCACCGACCTGTTGTCTATTGTGCGCCCTGCGGCGACGTGACACCAATCCCACTCACCCCTTCTTCGAGGCTCGTTTGGATCGAGTCTTCGAGCCCGATGATGCCGCACCTTTGCCCCGCTTCGTACCGATCACAACCGTCGTCGGTACCTCCAGGAACTCCGCACCGCACTGCTGCACGGTGAGCTCGGAGATCCCGACACGACCGACCAGAACCTTGTCCCGGTCGATCTCCTCGCCCGCCGACGAGCCCTTGATGGCAACCATCCGACCACCCGGACGCACCAGGGGAGCGGACCACTTCGCCAACCGCTCGAGAGGCGCGACCGCCCGCGACGTCACCACGTCTGCAAGGCCAACTGCCTCACGGACAGCCTTCTCTTCGGCGCGCCCGCGGATCACCCGAACATCGAGGCGGAGCTCGTCGACAACACGGGAGAGGAACTCACTACGACGCAGCAGTGGCTCGATCAGCGTGATCGACAGGTCTGGCCGCGCAATGGCCACCGGGATGCCAGGCAAGCCCGCGCCACTACCGATATCGAAGACGGTCTCACCATCCGCCAGCACATCACCGATCACCGCGCAGTTCAGTAGGTGACGATCCCAGAGCCTTGGTATCTCCCGTGGACCGATGAGCCCCAAGACAACGCCGTCGGTCGCGAGCATCTGGTAGTACGCCTCCGCCAGTTCCAGCCGCCCGCCGAATACCTCCGCCGCGGACGACGGCGGGGGAGTGGGCTCGTCCTGCTCCGTCTCCGTTGGTTTCACGTGAAACATCCTCCCGTACTCGCTGTGTCGAATCGTTGGTTGAGACCACGAGTCGCTCCACATGTTTCACGTGAAACACGTGCCGCGATCACGTCGTCGACCAGAACTACATCCATGTGATTCTCTACCCCGGAAATGAGAAAGTCCCGGCCGCAGCCGGGACTTTCTCGACAACTTCTCTGCGGATCTCAGCCGGCCCGCAGGACCACCACGCGCCGCTTGGGTTCGGCACCTTCGCTCTCGCTGACCACTCCGTCGACCGCAGCCACGGCGTCGTGCACGATCTTCCGCTCGAACGGGGTCATCGGGTCAAGGGCCTCACGCACGCCGGACTCGCGCACCCGTTGGGCGACCTCCGAGCCCAGACGTGCCAGACGATCGCGACGGTCCGCACGCCACCGTGCGATATCCAGCATCAGCCGGCTACGTTCCCCGGTCGACTGTTGCACGGCCAGACGGGTCAGCTCCTGTAGAGCATCGAGCACCTCACCCTTGCGTCCGACGAGCTTCGTCAGATCGTCCCCGCCGTCGATGCTGACGACCGCACGATCACCGTCGACGTCCAGATCGATGTCGCCGTCGAAGTCGAGGACGTCGAGGAGTTGCTCGAGGTAGTCACCGGCGATCTCGCCCTCCTCGACCAGTCGCTCTTCCTCGTCCATCTCGTCTTCGTCGTCGTCATCGTCAGCCGACTCCGCGTCAGCCGACGCGGCATCCGACTTGGCAACATCGGACGCCGCACTACCGGACTCCACGACATCGGAATCGGCGACGACTTCCCCGCCGACAACCTCGTCGGCCGCACGTGCCGACTTGGTCACCGCCGGCGTATCCGCGGACTCGGTCACGGCCGCATCGGTCTCAGCAGCTGCTGCTTCATCGACTGCGGCGTCGGACTCCAACTCGCGGTCGTCGTGCGCTGTGGTCTCAGCTGTCATCTCGTATTCCACCTAACTGTGCTTGAACATCAACGTCTGTGGTGCGGAACCTCGGCGGTCTCCGCGCGAGGGGGTTACTGACGTCCGCCCGGACGTCCGCCCTTCTTGCGCCGTTTCGCCGACCCGCTGGGATTCTGTTTGTTACCCGCTGTCTTCGCCCCCGTCGGCTTCTGCCCGGGAGCCGGCTTCTTCGACGTCGTCGGCGACGTACCCGTCGTCGGGGTCGTACCGGTGGTCTCCGCGGCGGAACTCAGTGTGTCGCCGGCGTCGGCGGCGGGAGTGGACTTCTTGGGACGCAGCCAGCCCTGCACTGTCTGCAGGGGAGAGGACGACTTCTCGACTGTGGTGTGCTCTACCACCGCTGCGGTCTCGATCTCACTGTCGACGACCTCGTCGCCCGCATCCGTCTGCTTCGTGAGCTTGAGTTGATCGGGACGGGCACCCGGCTTGGGTGCGTTGGCCTTCTGCTTCTCCTGCTTGGCGAGCTTGGCCTCTTCCTCTTCCTTCGCAATGCGACCGAAGACGATGTGCTGCTGACCGTAGGTCCAGACGTTGTTGCTCACCCAGTACAGGAGGATCGCGACAGGGAAGAACGGGCCGGTCACCAAAATGCCCAGCGGGAAGATATAGAGCGCGAGCATGTTCATCATGCGCGTCTGCGGGTTCTCCAACGACTCTGCCGGCTGGCGAGCCACCGAGGCACGCGAGTTCATATGCGTCGCGATCGACGCGATGATCATGATCGGGATGACCACGATGATGATGTTGGCTCGCGTGAAGTCGATGTCGGCGAGATTGCCCGACGGGATGAACGCCTTCCATTGCTCGACCGGCTGGGTGATGAACGACGACAGCGGAACACCGAAGAACCGCGCGTCGAGGAAGCTCTGTACCTGTTCCACGCTGAAGAAGTAGTTGGGGACCTCACGCGTCTCCTCGGGCGACATCCCGAGTTGACCCATGCCGGTCGCCGTCCGGTTGAACGACCGGAGCACGTGGAACAAACCGATGAACACCGGGACCTGCAGCAGCATCGGCAGACAGCCCAGGAGCGGGTTGAAGCTGTGCTCCTTCTGGAGCTTCTGCATCTCCTCGGTCATCTTCACGCGATCTTTGGCGTACTTCTTACGGATCGCCTGCATCTGCGGGTTGATCTCTTGCATCTTCTTCGTGGTGCGGATCTGCTTCACGAAGGGCTTGTAGAGAATCGCGCGGAGCGTGAACACCAGGAACACCACCGACAGCGCCCAGGCGATGCCATTGCCGCCCGGCGTGTTCGGCGTGATGAAGTCGAACAACCAGTGCCAGACCCACATGATCCCGGAAACCGGGTAGTAGATGAAGTTGAGCACGAGTCAGTTACCCCTAAACTCTGTCGGTACTGCTGTGGGATGCAAGAGCTCCCGGAGCCCACGTTCGGGGACCGGGTCGTAACCGGGTTTGTGCCACGGTCCGCATTTGAGTAGCCGGACGATGGACAACACCCCGCCATACACAAAACCGTGGCGGCTCAAGGCCTCCACGGCATAGGCGGAGCAAGTCGGTTCAAATCGGCAGCTGGGCAACCGCATGGGGGACACCCACGTGCGGTACAGCTCGATCAGAAAGATGACGATGCGCCGGGGGAGTAGACGCAGCCAGGCGGCCGCGGAATCGGAACCGTTCATCGTGGTATCCGGACGCGATCGGCCGATCCGTCGACCAATGCGCGGACTCGACGATGACGCAGTGCGCCCGACAGTTGGTCGGCAAGATCCGTGCTGTCGACGGTTGCCGCGGACGGCCGGGCCCGGAGGACGACCATGACCTCGGTCCTGGGGAACTCCGGTAGCCGGGCGGCGAACGCCGCACGGAGCCGACGCGCCACCCGATGCCGGACCACCGCATTACCGACCGACTTGCTCACGATCAGTCCGAGCCAGGGCCCGCCGACGGTCACCAGATCGGTGACGGGTGCGACGTGGACCGTGAGGTCACGAGTGGACACCCGCACCCCGGTCTTCAGTGTGCGATTGAAGTCGGATCCGCGAGAGATCCGATGTACGGCAGCAACCATCGAATAACCAGCAACCGGCAGCGGGTGCAGAGCCCCCACTGCCGGTGACGACGCTGTCGACTCAGGCCGTGAGCTTTGCGCGGCCCTTGCTGCGACGGCCGTTGACGATGGCGCGACCGGCACGGGTGCGCATGCGCAGCCGGAATCCGTGGACACGTGCACGACGACGGTTGTTCGGCTGGAAAGTACGCTTTCCCTTGGCCATTGGTAACTCCTTCGAGTTCGAGCGTGACCCGCGCCGACTGCACGCGCGAACCACGACTGCTGGTGGGTCTACTTATCCGGGTTCGGTGCCGAACTCGTGTCGGACGTGGCATCTCGGCACACAACACCGAGATCACCCCGCAAATCCGAAACCTGGATGACCAGTCGAGAGTACTGAGTCGGCACGGGAGAATCAAACGAGCGCATGTCCATCACCGCCGGATGTGAGTTCTGCCACGTGAGGGGGCGTCGGCGGGTCCGCGGGCGTGGTCTGTACGGTCGAATCCGACGAATCGCATCGACGCTCTGGCCGCACTCTGTTAGCTTCACCCAGAGTCGATGACAGACGGTCCAATGGACCACTCCGGCCGACCGGACGATTACCGCACCCCCTAATCTGTACACAGCTGTGGACAAACCATGTGGACAACTCGGGGTGTTCCGGCCACCAGCGTCTGGAGGAGGAGGACACGCAACCGTGACGTCTGATCGAGATTCTTTCGGCGAGGTGTGGCAACGCGTCGTCGCCGAGCTCAACAATGACGCTGCGGCAGCCGACCACGAGCCCCTCACCCGTCAGCAGAAGGCGTGGCTGTCGCTGGTGCAGCCACTGACCCTGGCCGAGGGCTTTGCCCTGCTGACCGTGCCGACCCCGCTCGTGCAAGAGCAGATCGAGCGCAATCTGCGCGACACCATCCGATCGGTGCTCAGTCGCCATCTGGGACAGCCGGTCGATCTCGGGGTCCGGATCGCGACCCCTCCGGCCGACGAGCCGGTGCCCGAGCCGTCCGCGCCGATGCCGATCGACGACGCCCCTGCGGTGCCGTTCGTGCCGCCGAACCCGGTCGGCACCCCGGCCGACTTCGACGGACGGGGCACGACCACCCCGGGCTCCCCGGCCGCCGACTGGTCCACGTACTTCGCTGAGCGCCCCACCGCCGGACAGACGGCCTCGAGCGCCAACCTCAGCCCGAAGTACACCTTCGACACCTTCGTCATCGGTGCCTCCAACCGCTTCGCCCATGCCTCGGCGGTCGCTGTCGCCGAGGCCCCGGCCCGGGCGTACAACCCGTTGTTCATCTGGGGCGAGTCGGGCCTGGGCAAGACGCATCTGCTGCACGCGGCCGGCCACTATGCGCAGCGACTGTTCCCCGGGATGCGCGTGAAGTACGTGTCCACCGAGGAGTTCACCAACGACTTCATCAACTCGCTGCGCGATGACCGCCGCGTCGCGTTCAAGCGCCGCTACCGCGACGTCGACGTGCTCCTCGTCGACGACATCCAGTTCCTGATCGGCAAAGAAGGTATCCAGGAGGAGTTCTTCCATACCTTCAACACCCTGCACAACGCATCCAAGCAGATCGTCGTCTCCTCCGACCGACCACCGAAACAGCTTGCGACGCTGGAAGATCGGCTACGCACCCGGTTCGAGTGGGGCCTGATCACCGACGTCCAGCCGCCGGACCTGGAAACCCGCATCGCGATCCTGCGCAAGAAGGCCCAGATGGACAACATCGCGGTGCCCGACGATGTCCTCGAGCTGATCGCATCGAAGATCGAACGCAACATCCGCGAACTCGAGGGCGCGCTGATCCGGGTCACCGCCTTCGCGTCGCTGAACAACACCGAGCTCGACAAGTCGCTCGCCGAGGTCGTCCTGCAGGCCCTGCTGCCCAATTCCGGGACGCTGGAAGTCAGCGCCGCGAGCATCCTGGCGATCACCGCCGAATACTTCGACATCTCCGTCGAGGAGCTCCGCGGGCCGGGTAAGACGCGGTCCATCGCGCAGGCCCGACAGATCTCCATGTATCTGTGTCGCGAGCTCACCGATCTCTCGCTGCCGAAGATCGGCGAAACGTTCGATCGTGACCACACCACGGTCATGTACGCCGAGCGCAAGATCCGCAAGGAGATGGCCGAGCGACGCAAGGTCTATGACCACGTCCAGGAACTCACCGCGCGTATCAAACAGCGCGCCGTCTGATCGTCGACGCGTAACTCTCAACTCACACCGCAGGGTTTCTGCCACCCGGATCCACCGGATCCGGGCATTTACGCACCCATCGAGAAGTTCTCCACTGCTGTGGATAACCCTCGGGATAACGGTGAGTAACTTGTGCAGGTGACGTGGACAGGCGGCGAACGAATCACCAACTCCACACCACCTGGGTGGTTACCCGCGGAGAACTCCACTGCTCGTCCACACGGATCCATCCGCGTTGACCTGCCCAGACGACGTGTCATCCACAGATTCACAGTGCCTATTACCGTTATGAATTTCTCTTCAAGGGATCCTCTTGAAAAGAAGGCCTTGTGCACAGTGGAGCAAATCCCACGGACACGCCGAGGCGGTCGGTGCTTGTAGTTCCCCCCAACGGCCTCCCGTCTGGCACCCTCGTTCTATGGTGGGAATCCCCGCCGGACTCGACACCGGGTCGGCGTCGCGGGGCACCGGCAACACATCGAGCAGGACGAGAAGGGCAATCACCCAGCATGAAGTTTCGTGTCGCGCGTGACGAGTTCGCAGATTCCGTTGCCTGGGTGGCCCGAAGCCTGCCGGCACGCCCGCCGGTACCGGTCCTCGGTTGTGTGGTGCTGACCGCAGATGACAACGGACTCGAGGTCTCCGGATTCGACTACGAGGTCTCGGCCCAGGAATCGATCGCGGCCGAGGTCGCCGAGCCGGGCAAGGTGCTGGTCTCCGGCCGACTGCTCGCCGACATCACCCGCGCCCTGCCGAACAAACCGGTCGATGTGACCCTCGACGGGTCCCGGGTCGCCATCGCCTGTGGCAGCGCGAAGTTCTCCCTGCCGACGATGCCCGTCGAGGATTACCCCGAACTGCCCAAGCCGCCGATCGTCACCGGCACCATTCCCGCCGACCGGTTCGCCGAGGCGATCTCGCAGGTCGCGGTGGCCGCCGGCAGGGACGACACCCTGCCGATGCTCACGGGTGTGCGAGTCGAGATCGAGGGCAACCGGGTCGTGCTGGCCGCCACCGACCGGTTCCGGCTCGCGGTTCGCGAGCTGGAATGGGATCCGACGTCCGCCGACACCGCCGGCGCGGTGCTGGTCCCGGCCAAGACCTTGTCCGAGAGCGCCAAGACCGCGGGCGGCGAGAGCAGCGTGGAACTCGCCCTCGGCAACGGCACCGCCGTCGGTGGTGACGGGATCCTGGGGATCCTGGGACAGACCAAGCGCACCACGACCCGGCTGCTCGACGCCGAGTTCCCGAAGTTCCGCCAGTTGCTGCCGGCCAGCCACACCGCGGTCGCCACCATCGAGAGCGCACCGCTGATCGAGGCCATCAAGCGTGTCGCGCTGGTCGCCGAGCGCGGCGCCCAGGTCCGCATGGAGTTCAGCGAGGGATCCGTGCTGCTCACCGCGGGCGGCGACGAGGCAGGCAAGGCCGAGGAAGAGCTACCGGTGCAGTTCCAGGGTGAGCCGCTGACGATCGCGTTCAACCCCGGCTATCTGCAGGACGGGTTGTCGGCGATCGGTGCCGCCGCCGTCGATTTCGGCTTCACCACACCGAGCCGCCCCGCGGTGTTGCGGCCCTCGACCGGCGAAGAACCGGTCCCCGACGAGTCCGGTGCCTACGTCGCACCCAACAGCGCCTTCACCTACCTGCTGATGCCGGTTCGACTCCCGGGCTGATCACCGAAGCAAAGGATCTTCCCGTGCAACTCGGACTCGTGGGTTTGGGCAAGATGGGCGCCAACATGCGCACCCGGATCGCGCAGGCCGGCCATGAGGTGGTCGGTTACGATCCCCGACCCGACGTCACCGATGTGCCGACGCTGGCCGCGATGGTCGGTCGGCTCGACGGTCCCCGCGCCGTCTGGGTGATGGTGCCCTCGGGTGACCCGACCCGCACCACGATCGCGCAGCTCGCGGACCTCCTCGAGCCCGGCGACATCGTCGTCGACGGCGGGAACTCCCGCTACACCGACGACATGCCCAACGCAAAGCTGTTGGGTGACAACGGAATCGGCTATATCGATTGCGGTGTGTCCGGTGGGGTGTGGGGCCTGGACAACGGATACGGCCTGATGGTCGGTGGATCCGACGACGACGTCGCCCGCCTGATGCCGGTCTTCGACGCGCTGCGTCCGCCCGGGGAGCGTGCCGATGGATTCGTCCACGCCGGTCCGGTCGGCGCCGGCCATTACGCCAAGATGGTGCACAACGGCGTCGAGTACGGACTGATGCACGCCTACGGCGAAGGCTACGAATTGCTGTGTGCCGAGCCGTTGATCACCGACGTCGAGGGCACGCTGCGGGCCTGGACGCAGGGCACCGTCGTCCGGTCCTGGCTGCTCGACCTGCTCGTCCGGGCGCTGCAGGAGGATCCGGGTTTCACCGAGATCTCCGACTACACAACCGATTCCGGTGAGGGACGGTGGACCGTCGAGGAGGCGATCCGGCATTCGGTGCCGGCCAACGTCATCTCCGCTGCGCTGTTCGCCCGGTTCGCTTCGCGCCAGGACGGCTCACCCGCCCTGAAAGCCGTTTCGGCACTGCGTAATCAGTTCGGCGGACACGCGGTCACCAACTCCGAGGGGCGTTCGGTCGGGGAGTCCGGCGCGCCGCCCGCCGGCTGACGTGTTCGTCCGAGAACTGCAGCTCCGCGACTTCCGGTCCTGGCACGAGATGGACCTGACGCTGCGTCCAGAACCGACAATCTTCGTGGGGCGCAACGGTTTCGGCAAGACCAATCTGCTCGAGGCGGTCTTTTATCTGACAAATCTGCGCTCGCATCGGGTCAGTACCGACGCGCCGTTGGTGCACTCGGGCGCGACGGCCGCCACGGTCCTCGGCACTGTCGAGAACCTCGGCCGCGAACTCACCGTCCAGCTGCAGATCAACGCCGAGGGGGCCAACAAGGCCACCATCAACACCAGTCCCGCTCGGCGCGCCCGCGACATTCTCGGCATCCTGCGCGCAGTGATGTTCGCGCCGGAGGATCTGCTGCTGATCCGCGGGGATCCGTCGGATCGGCGTCGCTTCGTCGACGAACTCGTCGCGCAGAAGGGTCCGCGGTGGGCGGCTGCGCGATCGGACTACGACCGGGTGCTGCGGCAGAGGTCCGCACTGCTGAAGACCGCGGGTGCGGCACTGCGTCGTGGTGGATCCGAGGCCGACTCGGTGATCAGCACACTCGACGTGTGGGACGAGCAGCTCGCCGACCTCGGCGGGCAGGTCACCGCTGCGCGCATCGACGTGCTGGCCGAACTCGTACCGCACTTTTCCGGTGCCTACGGTGCCATCGCGCCGCATTCCCGCCCGGCCACCCTTGCCTATCGGGCCGCGGCCGGGCCCGAGGTGCTGCCCGCTTCGGACAGCCCGGCGTCCGCCGAGGACATCCGCGACATTCTGCTCGAGCGGCTGGCCGAATTGCGGTCCAAGGAGATCGACCGGGGCGTGAGCCTGGTGGGTCCGCACCGCGACGACATTGACATCATTCTTGGCAGTGATGTCGCGAAAGGCTTTGCCAGCCATGGTGAATCGTGGTCATTGGCGCTGTCGCTGCGCCTCGGATCCGTCGAACTCACCCGCGCCGAGGGTATCGAACCGGTGATCATGCTCGACGACGTCTTCGCCGAACTCGACGCGCAACGTCGGACCCAGCTGGCGGAGGTCACCGCATCGGCCGAACAACTGTTGATCACCGCCGCCGTGCCCGACGACATTCCGGACCGGATCGGCGGACGACGAGTCGGAGTCGACGTCGTGGAGGACAATGGCAGGCGGGCATCCGTCCTGCGGGATGTCCCGACCGGGGAGGAGTCGTCATGACCGATGAGTCGTTGCCACAACCCAAACCCGGTGAACCGCCGCTGACCGGCTACGAACTGGCTCGGCGTGCGCTCGAGGAAGCACGGGCTGCGGCTCGCGCCGCCGGGAAGTCCGTCGGCCAGGGTCGGTCGTCGCCGATCACGGGTTCGCGGCGCGGCGGCGGTACCCGTCGACGCTGGTCGGGTTCGGGTCCTGACTCCCGCGATCCGCAACCGCTGGGTCGGCTTGCCGGCGGCATCGCGAAGGACCGCGGGTGGGAACCACAGATCGGTCAGGGCACCCTCTTCGGCATGTGGGAGCAGATCGTCGGCACCGACATCGCTGCACATGCCAAACCAACACTGTTGCAGGACAACGTGTTACACGTCCAAGCCGAATCCACCGCGTGGGCCACCCAGTTGCGGTACATGCAGTCGACGATCCTGGCGAAGATCGCCGGCGCGATCGGCAACGGCATGGTGACCAGCCTGCGGATCACCGGACCGAAGGCGCCGTCGTGGCGGAAGGGTCCGCGTCATGTGCCCGGCCGCGGACCCCGCGACACCTACGGCTGAGGCGCTACCAGATTCTTCCGCGCAAAGCGAGTCTGTTGTCCCCAGGACGCCCTGATTGCTACCAATCCACAATCCGACCGGCCCTGAGCGGAAAAAATCGATCTGCGCGCGCGTTGGGGGTGCCGGATGGCCTTTTCTGTCTGGGTGAGGCAGTACACTGGTGACGTTGTCCCGTCCGGGGTGGACTCGGCCGGCTGAGAAGCCGGCGACGCAGAGCGATGAGCATCCGTGATGTCTTGCGGATGCGTTGCCGCGTGCGTAGAGGTCGCCGCCACGGTCGGGTGTCACCGAGACAGAACAGGAGCGGACCCACCTCGTGGCCGAGACGAACGACACCTCCGCAAAAAAGCCGGCGAAGAAAAAGCCGGGGGAGTACGGCGCAGAATCGATCAGCATCCTCGAAGGCCTCGAAGCGGTTCGCAAACGCCCGGGCATGTACATCGGGTCCACCGGTGAACGAGGTCTGCACCATCTGATCTGGGAGGTCGTCGACAACTCCGTCGACGAGGCGATGGCCGGGTACGCCAGCAAGGTCGACGTCACGCTCCTCGAGGACGGCGGCGTCCAGGTCGTCGACGACGGTCGTGGCATCCCCACCAGCATGCATGCGACCGGCGTGCCCACGGTCGAGGTCGTCATGACCCAGCTGCACGCCGGTGGCAAGTTCGACTCCGACGCGTATGCGGTCTCCGGTGGTCTGCACGGCGTGGGTATCTCCGTGGTGAACGCGCTGTCGACGAAGGTCGAACTCGAGATCGACTATGGCGGCCATCACTGGGAACAGACCTACGATTACGCCAAGCCCGGTTCGCTGCAGCAGGGCGATGCGACCCGCAAGACCGGCACCACCGTGCGCTTCTGGCCGGATCCGAAGATCTTCGAGACCACCATGTTCTCCGCGGAGACCGTGGCGCGGCGTCTGCAGGAGATGGCGTTCCTCAACAAGGGCCTGACCATCACCCTCACCGACAATCGGCGCTCGGATGAGGCGGCCGTCGCCGAGGCCGAGATGGACACCGAGGGCGCCGACACCGCCGAGGTCATCAAGTCCGAAGAGGAGCGCAAGGAACGGGTCGCCAAGGTCCGGACCCGGACCTATCACTATCCCGACGGCCTCGTCGACTACATCAAACACCTCAACCGCACCAAGAACCCGATCCATCAGTCGGTGGTCGGCTTCAACGCCAAGGGCACCGGCCACGAGGTCGAGATCGCCATGCAGTGGAATGCCGGCTATTCGGAGTCGGTCCACACCTTCGCCAACACCATCAACACCCACGAGGGCGGCACCCACGAAGAGGGGTTCCGTGCGGCGCTGACCAGCACCGTCAACAAGTACGCGCTGGACAAGAAGCTCCTCAAGGAGAAGGACGGCAAGCTCACCGGCGACGATATCCGCGAAGGTCTCGCGGCGGTCATCTCGGTGAAGGTCTCCGACCCTCAGTTCGAAGGTCAGACGAAGACCAAACTCGGCAACACCGAGGTCAAGAGCTTCGTGCAGAAGACCTGCAACGAGCACCTCGCGCACTGGTTCGAGTCCAATCCCGCCGAGGCGAAGATCATCGTCAAGAAGGCCGTCGACTCCTCGCAGGCCCGCATGGCCGCGCGCAAGGCGCGAGAACTGGTGCGGCGCAAGACCGCAACCGACATCGGCGGACTGCCTGGCAAGCTCGCCGACTGCCGCAGCAACGACCCCACCAAGTGTGAGGTCTACATCGTGGAGGGCGACTCCGCAGGCGGTTCGGCCAAGTCCGGCCGTGACTCGATGTACCAGGCGATCCTGCCGTTGCGCGGCAAGATCATCAACGTCGAGAAGGCCCGCATCGACCGGGTGCTCAAGAACGCCGAAGTGCAGTCCATCATCACCGCTTTCGGTACCGGCATCCACGACGAGTTCGACCTCGCCAAACTGCGCTACCACAAGATCGTGTTGATGGCCGACGCCGACGTTGACGGACAACACATTTCGACGCTGCTGCTGACGCTGCTGTTCCGCTTCATGCGGCCACTTATCGAGCACGGCCACGTCTATCTCGCGCAACCGCCGCTCTACAAACTGAAGTGGCAGAAGCGCGAACCCGAGTTCGCCTACTCCGACCGCGAACGCGACGGACTGCTCGAGGCCGGGCGCGGTGCGGGCTGGAAGATCAACACCGACGACGGCATCCAGCGCTACAAGGGTCTCGGCGAGATGAACGCCAAGGAACTGTGGGAGACCACCATGGACCCCGAGGTCCGCGTCCTGCGGCAGGTCACCCTCGACGACGCGGCCGCCGCCGACGAACTCTTCTCCATCCTGATGGGCGAAGATGTCGCCGCGCGCCGCAGTTTCATCGCCCGCAACGCCAAAGACGTTCGCTTCCTTGATGTCTGAGCCACTTTCCGCTGGTCGAGACCCACTTTCGTTACTAGAGAAGGTCACTGATGACTGACACCACCCTGCCGCCCGCCGGCGGTGAAGGCGATCGCATCGAACCGGTCGATCTCGGCCAGGAGATGCAGAACAGCTACATCGACTACGCGATGAGCGTCATCGTCGGTCGTGCACTGCCGGAGGTACGCGACGGCCTCAAGCCGGTACACCGCCGCCTGCTCTACGCGTCCTACGACGCCGGCTTCCGGCCCGACCGCAGCTACGTGAAATCGGCGAAACCCGTTGCCGAGACGATGGGTAACTACCATCCGCACGGCGACACCGCGATCTACGACGCGCTGGTGCGCCTCGCGCAGCCGTGGTCGATGCGCTATCCGCTGATCGACGGACAGGGCAACTTCGGTTCCCGAGGCAACGACGGTGCTGCCGCCATGCGATACACCGAGGCCCGACTGACCCCGCTGGCGATGGAGATGCTGCGCGACATCGACGAGGAGACAGTCGATTTCACGCCGAACTACGACGGCAAGACCAATGAGCCCACCGTGCTGCCGGCGCGCATCCCGAACCTGCTGATCAACGGATCCGGCGGTATCGCGGTCGGTATGGCCACCAACATTCCGCCGCATAACCTGAATGAGGTTGCCGACGCGGTCTTTTGGGCGTTGGCCAACCCGGATGCGGACGAAGAGGCCACCCTGGCCGCGTGCATGGAAGCGATCAAGGGCCCGGACTTCCCGACCGCCGGACTGATCGTCGGTAGCCAGGGCATCAAGGATGCCTACATGACCGGCCGCGGCAGCATCCGCATGCGCAGCGTCGTCGACATCGAGGAGAACAAAGGCACCACCACCCTGGTCGTCACCGAGTTGCCGTATCAGGTCAACCCGGACAACCTGATCCAGTCGATCGCCGAACAGGTCAACGAAGGAAAGCTCAAGGGCATCAGCCGAATCGAGGATCAGTCCTCGGATCGTGTCGGTATGCGCATCGTCGTCACCCTGCGCCGCGACGCGGTCGCCAAGGTGGTGCTCAACAACCTCTACAAGCACAGTCAGCTGCAGACCAGCTTCGGCGCCAACATGCTGTCCATCGTCGACGGCGTACCGCGCACCCTGCGGCTCGATCAGATGATCCGTTACTACGTCGCCCATCAGATCGACGTCATCGTCCGGCGCACCCGCTACCGGTTGCGCAAGGCCGAGGAGCGCGCACACATCCTGCGCGGTCTGGTGAAAGCCCTTGACGCCCTGGACGAAGTGATCGCCCTGATCCGCGCATCGGCGAACACCGAGGCCGCGCGTACCGGCTTGATGGATTTGCTCGACATCGACGAGATCCAGGCCGACGCCATCCTGGCGATGCAGCTGCGTCGCCTGTCGGCGTTGGAGCGACAGAAGATCGTCGACGAGTTGGCCGAGATCGAACTCGAGATCGCGGACTACAAGGACATTCTTGCTCGCCCGGAACGTCAGCGCGATATCGTTCGTGACGAGTTGAAGGTCGTCGTCGACAAGTACGGTGACGAACGGCGCACCAAGATCATCGCCGCCGACGGAGACGTGAGTGACGAGGATCTCATCGCCCGCGAGGACGTCGTCGTGACGATCACCGAGACCGGGTACGCCAAGCGCACCAAGACCGACCTGTATCGCAGTCAGCGTCGCGGCGGCAAGGGTGTGCAGGGGGCCGGCCTGAAGCAGGACGACATCGTCGCCCACTTCTTCGTGTGCTCGACGCACGACTGGATCCTGTTCTTCACCACCAAGGGTCGCGTCTACCGGGCCAAGGCCTACGAGTTGCCCGAGGCCAACCGCACCGCCCGTGGGCAGCACGTCGCCAACCTGCTGGCCTTCCAGCCGGAAGAGCGGATCGCGCAGGTCATCCAGATCCAGACCTACCAGGACGCACCGTATCTCGTGCTCGCCACCCGGAACGGTCTGGTGAAGAAGTCCAAGCTCGAGGACTTCGACTCCAACCGCTCCGGCGGTATCGCCGCGATCAACCTGCGCGGCGAGGACGAACTCGTCGGCGCCCAATTGTGTTCTGCCGACGACGATCTGCTGCTCGTATCCCAGCAGGGTCAGTCGATCCGCTTCCATGCCGACGACGAGGCGCTGCGCCCGATGGGCCGCCAGACGTCCGGCGTACAGGGCATGCGGTTCAACGCCGACGACACGTTGTTGAGTCTCAACGTCGTCGTCGAGGGCACGTACCTGTTGGTGGCCACCTCCGGTGGTTATGCCAAGCGGACCGGCATGGAGGACTACCCGGTACAGGGCCGTGGCGGCAAGGGTGTGCTGACGATCGCCCATGATCGTCGACGTGGCGAGCTGATCGGAGCGCTCATCGTCGACGACGAGACCGAGCTCTACGCCATCACCTCCGGCGGCGGTGTCATCCGCACCGCGGCCAAGCAGGTGCGCAAGGCAGGCCGGATGACCAAGGGCGTACGACTGATGGATCTGGGCGACGGCACCACGCTCCTGGCCATTGCCCGCAATGCCGACGAACCGGACGAGGAGGCCGACGGCTCGTAGGGCGCCCGCAAGTGCTCCCGAGGTCGGCGGGTGGTAGCCGCTAGGCTGGTGCGTTAGAAGGTCGTCGACTGAGGGATTGCCTGTGAGTTCACCGAACACGCCCGAGAACAAGAAGCCGACAAACGGAGACGTCGGACCTGGTTCCGGACCGGGTATGCCTGGACCCGGTAAGGGTGGTCTGGTGCCGCCGTGGCAGCGGGGTCAGACCGACACCGGACCCGGCTCCGGCGTGCCGAACGGGACTGCGCGGGCGGCCGGACCGCCGCCCCGCGGCATCGTGAGCGCGACCGCCGAGGCGAGCATGACCGGCCAGCAGGCGCCTGTCACGAAGCTCGACGACCCTCGGTCGGCCGTCGCGGGCGCCCGCAAAGGTGGTACCGCGACGGTCGCCGAGTTGGCGGAGGAGAAGTTCGTCGAGTCGCCCACCCGGCACATCGACCGCGACGATCTGCCGGCCGAGAAGTTGCCGAACCTCGACGCCATCCACCACGTCGAAGACACCCCGACCAAGGCATCGAAAACGCCTCGGTCGGCGCCGGCCGAGGTCGGTGTGACGCGCGCGCTGCGCGCCGCGGTGCAGATCCGCCGGATCGACCCCTGGGCGACGTTCAAGATCGCCGCAGTGCTCTCGGTGGTCGGGTTCCTCATCTGGATGATCTCGATCGCCGTGCTGTACCTGATTCTCGACGGCATGGGTGTGTGGGATCAGGTCAACAGTTCGTTCGGCACCCTGGTGACCGCCGACGGGTCGAGCAGTGAGGGCGACATCATCGGCGCCGGCACGGTCTTCGGCTACGCCGCGCTGCTGGGCGCGATCAATGCGATTCTGCTCACTGCGTTGGCGACCATCGGTGCCTACATCTACAACCTGTGCGCCGACCTGATCGGCGGTGCCGAGGTCACTCTCGCCGACCTCGACTGACAGCGCTCTGACCAGTACAAACGGGTGATCCGGACAAGTTCCGGATCACCCGTTTTGGTCATTACGGGGTGCGTCCGGTAATCTCACTCCTCGGTTCAAGGGCCTATAGCTCAGGCGGTTAGAGCGCTTCGCTGATAACGAAGAGGTCGGAGGTTCAAGTCCTCCTAGGCCCACCATGACGAGGGTGTCTCACCCCGTCACGGGGCCTTAGCTCAGTTGGTAGAGCGCTGCCTTTGCAAGGCAGATGTCAGGAGTTCGAATCTCCTAGGCTCCACAATTCAGTTTCTCTTGTCGATTCTCCAGCTGGACGAGCCTCGACCGTCTTTCCGGCGGGTCGAAGCCCCCCGCGCCGAAATCCGAAGCCAGTTTTACAGCCGACGTCGTAGACGTTCCGCTGAACGCGACCAGCTCATGGGCCATGCTGGGCGGTCGACCCAGTCCGCTACAGTCTTCGAGGCAGCTGTGGTGAAACGACTTTGGGGGTTTGGGTGCAGAAAATAGGGGCGGCAGTAATAACGGTTCTTGTCGGTGCCTTGACATGGATGGGGACCGGCTCGGCGTCAGCCGACAAGCCACTCCCCGGGTGGTTCCAGTACACGGACACCATCAGCACATACGGCGACCACGACTTCTGTCACGGTGCTGTGAACATGAAGATGTCAACGCCCAAGCGGGGCACCGTCCGGATGACACTGACCTCGTTGGGTTTCACCGGCAACAATCCAGGTTGGAAACGCAAGCCCAAATGCGCATTCTTGGTGGGCGTCATCCAAGACGGACCAGGCCTGGTGGTGTCGCGTGAGCACTTCTACCGAGTTGCATTCGGGCCACGGCGTGGGGAGCGTGCCGTTCATGATCTGAAGATCAATGGGACCGGTCCAGCGACGTTATCGATCACGACGTATTCAGTGAATTCACCAGTGCGGGCACCCCAAAGTTACGGCGCGCGTTTTTGGACAGTCATACCGTGAATTGGAAGTCCCCCAGCACGACCTGATCGGCCCGACTACGGAGGTTGATTGAGATGTGCAACAGAATCGGCGGTGGGCTAAGCTGCAGCCGACGGAGTCGGGGGATGAAGTGACCTATGAGTTCACGGGTCGTCGTGGTGACGACCGGCAAATGCATCGGAGGCTGTCGCCGTGAGCAGTTCCGGCGGCGGCACCAGCCGCTGGTACGACGACATCCCCCCGTGGCCGGCCACCGACTCAACCCCCGCACAGCACCTGGCGCGCGAGCTTGTGGGCGCCAGGGTCGGAGTCGCCGTCCAACCCCGGCCTGCCCAGCCCAGGGATCCGGTACCGCCCGTCGAAGAACGGCCATCCGACGACCAACCCCGCGACGGCGACTACGTCAGCCAAGATCCCAATACGGACTGGGAGTCGTTTCTCACCGCCGAAGCCGCCCGTTCGAAGCAGAAATTCGAACCTGACGAAGCGGAACGGACAGGATTCGCCCGTCTGTGGCATGACAAGCGAGGCATCGTCCTCGGCGCGGCAGCCGCGATACTGCTGGTTCTGGTCGGAGCGACGTTTGCGCTTGTCCAGTTTGCCGGCGGCGGTGAAACCGAGGTGTCGACGGCTGAGGGGTCGACCACGACATTGACCGACGCGTCGCCGTCGCAATCCGATGCGGCATCCGCCTGTCCGTCGACGTCGAGTGGTGGCCTGACCACGGGCAACGACGCCGGTGATCAACTGTCGGGTCCCGGAGTCATCAAGGCGTTCAATCATGCCTACTACGTGGATCGTTCGGCACAGAAGGCCACCGCAATGGCCGTGCCGAACGCGGTCGCCAAGGCGAGTGTCATGCAGCAGTACATCGATCAGCGCGCACCCGGCACCACCCACTGTCTGTCGATCGTCAACCGCGGCAACAACACCTACGGTGTCAGTCTCACCGAGAAGCAGCCCGGGAAACCCGATGTGGTCTTCCAACAGACCATCGAGGTGGTCGAAACCAACGGCAAATACCTGATCGCGTCCATCAAGGCGGACGAGTAACTGCTGTCGCACAACATCATTCAGCTCTACTGAAGCCAAAGTTCATTCGAGAGGGGAAATAGCACACATGGGGGCTCACTCGATGCCGCGCCGATCACGGTTCGCGGGCGGTTCGTCGACGGTGAAAACGACGATGACATCGGCTGCGTTGGTCGCATCCATCGCCAGTGGCATCGGTACCGGTGCGGCGCTCGCCGCACCGGAGCAGGGTGGCACCAATCCCAACGACTCGGCACCTCAGCAGGGTGGTACGAGTCCGAGTGACCAAGCGCCGCAACAGGGTGGAACGTCACCCCAGCAGGGGGGAACCACACCGACCCCGCAGCAGGTCGAACCTGCCTACGTGCCCGGCCCGGGCACCATCCCGGCGCCACCGCAGGAAGCCCCGTATCAGCCGTACACCCCGCAGCAGGCGGAGCCGAACTACCAGACCGTCTACAACCCGTTGCCCGACGAACCTCTGTCTGCACCGAAACGCGTTGCGCCGGTTCGCCCCATTGCACCGCCGCCGAACAAGCTGCGCGTCGGCAACTACGTTTCTGAGCGACCGTCCTACCTCAGCAAGAGTGACGTGAACTCGATCAACGCGTGGTCGGCGTACGGTGAGGCCAAGATTGCACAGAGCTTGATTTCGATTGGCGTGCCGCAGGATAAGGCCAGCCGACAGGCCGCGTCCACCATCATCGGCGTGATGACCGGCGGCACCGCGGGCGCTGTCGCGCTTGGCATTCCGTCGGCAGTGGTAGGGGCTGTCGCGGGAGCAGGCGTTGGTGCGGTCGTTGGTGCTGGCGTGGGTGCAGTTGTTGGTGCCGTATCAGCATCTTCCACGGGGGTTGGGGCGGTAGGTGCGCCACAGGCCGCGATGATCGCGGCCGGTCCCGGCGCCCTCATCGGCGCAGGCGTCGGTGCGGTGGCCGGCGCTGCCGCAGCAGGCGCTGCGGGCGGCGCGGTCGGTGCGGCCATCGGCGGCACTATCGGCGGTGTCGGCGCCTACACGCTCGGCGCCGGCGATCCCGGCAAGGACCCTCGCGCTCCGTGGCTGGGCAACGACGCCAAGCCGCAAACCCCGAAACCGCAGAAGCAGACCCCCACCGGGCCGAACCAGTTCCGCGCCACTCTCCCTGCAGATCAGGCCAAGAAGTCCGGTCTGCCGGCCGTCGACTACGTCGTCAACGCTCGCGGCGACGTACATGCGGAGGCTCAAATCAACGGCCAGACCGTGGCCGTCAACTGGGACGTCGACCGCGCGATGGCGCCGTACAGGCTCCTCGGTCCAGCGGGCGACCAGTTGGATCAGACGGTTCGGCAGGCGACCAAGCAGGCGACCGGCGATCTGCAGAACTCCAATCCCGATGTCGACGTGACCTGGGGTGAATCCACCGCACGGTGACTGGTGTCGACTTCTCTTCCATCAAAGACTGCAGAATTTGGAGTGGCAATGATGCGACGATTGGGCCTGGGCGTGCTCGCCCTAGCAGCAACCGCTGGATTCATCCCGGCCGGCGCGGGGCAGGCGGCAGCGGACACTCAGTTGCCGAGGCTGACCGTGTACAGCGAAACGATCGGCACATTCGGCGATCACGACTTCTGTCGCGGCGCGATCAAACTCGGTTACACGGTGCCCACGGGTAAACGGGGTGTGGTCCGGATGACGTTCACCTCGCACGGATTCATTGGTAACGGAGCGGGTTGGCGGCGCAATCCGACCTGCCGGGCGTTGCTGATCGTGTCGACCGCGAGCGCTACGGCGATCAACAAAGAAACCTACGTTCCGATCGCCTTCGGTTCTCGCCCTGGTCAGCGCATCACCCGGGATATCGTCACCGGTTCCGGTCCGGTCAACATCGGTGTGAATGCGTACGCATTGAACACCGTTGTCCGCACACCGCAGGGCCAGGGAGTTGGCGCCATGGCCCTCGTTCCCTGACGGTGACAGAATTGCTCGGCTTCGGCGCACGAAGCCGCACCCAAGGTCGATAGGCTGTTCCCGATGAGTCAGAACCCACACCACCAGGCACCCCCCGTCGACCCGCGGACCCGACCCGAGCACGCGGTCGTGGTCTGCGGCACCGCGGGCGGCGTCGGCACCTCGGTGGTGGCGGCCATGCTTGCCGAGCATCGTGCCGCGACGACACTCGGGCCGATGTCGTGGTGGGTCGACGCGGCCGGCAACGACGGGGATCTGGAGCTCAGGCTGCGTGGTCAGGGCGATCCGGAGTTGCTCCGCACCACAGCGGGAACCGGCCTCTGGCTGCCGCCCGATGACGCGACAGTACCCGATGCGATCGTCGAATCATGGCGTCTGGGAGGCGTTCCCGTCGTCGACGCCGGCGCTCGTTCGCTGAGTGTGCTGCCCGACCTCGTCGAGAGTGAACTGGCGCATGTGACACCGATCCTGGTGGTGGGTCCGCGGCCCGACCTCCTGAATCGCGCACGGATCATCTTCACCGAATGGGATCGGGTCGGACTGCTGCAGTCGACGATCGTCGTGATCTGTTGTCAGGTACCCACTCTCAACCACGAGGCCCTGACCCAGATGCTCAAGGACACGGTCACCGGTCAGGTCGCCGGGGTCGTCGGCCTCGACTACGATCCAGTGCTTGGTGCCGGGACCGCGCTCGATCGTGGTGCGCAACAAGCATTCTCGCCGGGGACACACGCCGCGTTCCAGGCGTTGGCGGCAGCGACCACCGACGCTCGGTAGTCGAAATCTACGACCCCTGCCCCGCAATCCACAGATACATGATCAACGCCAGCACAAACGCGGCGACGTACAACCACCCAATCCAAATAGCAACGCGCGCATAGGATTCGCCGAGCTCTCGGGTGCGCGCGATGGTCGACTTCGCGCGGTAGCCGAGGATCAGGCCGATCGGTGCGGTGATACCGAGGATCGAGCACACGAGCGCCCAGATCGCGGTGCGATTGGTGGTCGGTACCGGAGCGCTCTTGCTCGACGCGGCACGGGATTTCGGCCGCGTGGTCTCCGCGCGGGTCCGTGAACTCAGGGTTTCCTCCGGTGCGTCGTCGGACGTGGCGGCCGAATAGGCGAGGGGACGTCGGTCAGCGGTCGTATCCGCGCTACCGGTGTCCGGACTGCTCGTGTCCACGATCGGTTCGAAATCGTCGTCCTTGTCCAGAAGCGGTGCAGGACGGCCGTTGTCGGTGGTTTTCGGCGGCGCCGGCGGCCGCGGTGGCAGGGGCGCCGCGGCTGAACCGGCCCTGGTCGGCGCCGCACTCGGCGGCGGACCCCCCGAGCCGGAGATGCGCGGCGCGTTGCGTGCGAGTTCGCCGGCCGTCATCGGTCCGGTGCGGCCCGAACCGGGACCGTGCCCCGGCGCCGGACCCCGCGGTGGGGGCGGGCGATTGCCGGGTGGTGGTGGCCCGGTGCGGCGCGGACCTGCCTGCCGATTCTCGGGCGACCCAGTGCTCCACGGCGGGATCGACCCTCCGCCGGGTGCGTGCGGGGGAGCACCGGCTCCCGGTGGCATCGGGCCGGGCGCCTGCCGGGGAGGACCATTGCGCGTCATCGGTGGCCCACTTGGACCGGGCGCGGGTGGTCCGCTGCGTCGGGGCGAACCGGGAGGCGGCGCCTGGGGCGGGCCTTGAGGCGAACCGGACGGCGAACCGGACGGCGAATTGAACGGCGGACCCTGAGGCGGACGGGACGTGCCGGCCGGTGGGCCGGGATTGATCGAGGCAGCGGTATCGCGGCCGGTGGGGGACGTGCGGGGCCCTGGCGACGACGGGACCGGACCCGGGGAGGTCACCGGGGCGGTTGGTCGACGCTCCCACGGCGCCGCGACCTGCGGGGTCGGCGCTGCGTCGTCGGCCCCGTCGGCCGGGCCGTCCCCGGCGGCGGGGGAACTCGAACTGTCGTCGGAGGTCACGAACTACAAATTACCGGGACGCGAGACCAACCGGCGCGAGAAGTCCCGGGTAACACGAGCTGTACGCCGCGTCATGACGCGGTGGGCACCTGTTCGGCGGGTCGGAGCGGGAGATCCTCGACCCGCGGAATCGTGGGTGAGACCGGTGGCGGATCCTTGCGGGTGCGGCGGGCGATCACCACGGTTCCGGCGGTCAGCACCGCAATCACGGCCGCAATCGCAGCAGACCACACATACTTCTTCGACATGCCGTCCAGCCTGCCAGCCAGGGCATAGGCCTGTCATCTTCGGACGTGTTCGCTCAGGGCTGCGTGCGCATCTGAGCAGAAGTGGTTGGATGGATGGCGTGACTACCAAGACGCAGACCGCGACCCTGCACACCAATCGCGGCGACATCGTTGTCGATCTCTTCGGAAACCACGCACCCAAGACGGTGGCCAACTTCACCGGCCTCGCCGACGGCTCGCAGGATTACAGCCAGCCCAACGCCTCGGGCGGCGACAGCGGCCCGTTCTACGACGGCTCGGTGTTCCACCGCGTCATCGAGGGCTTCATGATCCAGGGTGGCGACCCGACCGGTACCGGTCGTGGCGGCCCGGGTTACCAGTTCGGCGACGAGTTCCACCCGGAACTGCAGTTCGACCGCCCGTACCTGCTGGCAATGGCGAATGCCGGACCCGGCACCAACGGCTCGCAGTTCTTCATCACGGTCGGCCCGACCCCGCACCTCAATCGGAAGCACTCGATCTTCGGTGAGGTGACCGATCCGGCGTCGCAACAGATCGTCGACGCGATCGCCACGACCTCCACCGACCGGTCGGACCGCCCGCTCGACGCCGTCGTCATCGAGAAGATCGAAATCAGCTGACCGGCCCCGCATACCCCGAACACCAGCACACCGCCGGCCCGCCGGCGGTGTGCTTTCGGCATCCCGACCGGCCCACCGGACTGGCCTGCAGCCGATGCGGACGCCCGGCGTGCCCGGAATGCCTCCGCCCGGCGAGCGTCGGGCAGCACTGTGTCGAGTGTCTCGGCAACGACGGTGTCCAACGGTCGGTCGTTCAGCCGACCTTCGGCGACCGCGGCATCCGACCCATGGTCGCCAAACCGCTCGTCGGATCGCGCCCCTACGCCACCTACAGTCTGATCGCGGTCAACGTCGTCGTCTTCGTCATCTGCATGCTGCAGGCCGGCGGCTCGCAGATGCTGAACTCCCCGCTGTTCGTCGACTGGGCGCTCTTCAAACCCTGGGTCGCCGACGGCGAGTACTGGCGCCTGCTGACCGCCGGGTTCCTGCACTTCTCGGTGACCCACATCGCGGTCAACATGATCTCGCTCTACATTCTCGGCCGCGATCTCGAGCTGGCCGTCGGCATCCCCCGCTACCTGGCGATCTATGTCACGTCGCTGCTCGGCGGCAGCGCCGCGGTGATGCTGCTCGGGTCGAACAACGCGGTCAACGCCGGCGCATCGGGCGCGATCTACGGCCTGATGGGCGCGGTGCTGATCGTCGTGCTCAAGGCCAAGGCGTCGCCGGTCCCGGTGATCACGATCATCGTCCTGAACATCGTGATGTCGGTGACGATTCCGGGCATCTCTCTGCTCGCGCACCTCGGCGGACTGATCTTCGGTGCGGCCGCCACCGCGGGCATCATCTTCGTGCCGCAATGGATCCTGTCCCCGGAACGCCGGACCGCTGCCGCAGCAAGCCGCATCGGGTGGATTGCGGTGGCCGTGCTGTTCATCCTTGCGCTCGCCATCGGCGTGGGCGTGGGATTGACCGGTGGCGGCTTTCAGAGCGTCCTCAACTGAGTCGCCGCGCGTCCTCCACGTCGAAGCCCGCCCGGCGTAGCTCGTCGGCCACCTCGCCCACGTCGGCGCCCAGATCCCACCGGCTGAACACGATCAGCCGGGTGTCCTCGCGCAACGCGTCCGGTGTCGTGGCCGGTGCGTCGTCGCGCAGCACGTCGATCTGCAGCTGGCCGGCCCGTCGACCGATCCGCCGCAGTTCCAGTAGCCGGATCCGATCGATGCGGTCGCGCGGGTAGACCCGACGACCCGTCAGGCTCCGGACGATCAGCTCGCCCTGCTGCGTCACGGCCAACCGCGGGCGCATCGTCAGCGCAACGATGCCGACACCGAACAGCAGTAGGGCAGCGACACCCATCAACACCAGGCCTGCCGGATCCGAGGCGGCGAAGAATGCCGCGACAAACAGTAGAACACCGCCTCCGACCAGCGTGAATGCGGCCGGACGCGGCGTCGCCCAGGATGCCCGTGGGGATGAATTCAGAGAGTTATCCACAGGGGTTACTCACAATGGGGATGAGTTACACACATGTTATTTCCACAGTGTGGAGAACTTACACACATGTGACTCCGCAGCTCAGACGCCAGATCAACGCCATCGCATGGTCATCAACAGACCGACGACCATCAACGCGAAGCCGATCAGAAAGTTCCACGCACCGAGCTGGCTCATCCAGTGCAGGGCGCGTCCCTCATCGCCGTACTCGGACTGCGCGCCGATGTAGAAGACGATCAGCCAGGCGAGGCCCAGCAGCATCAGGCCGAGCATGATGCCGACGTAGATGGCGCTCGACGGCCCGGCCTTCACCTTGACCGGGGTGCGGCTGGCCGGGTTGATGGTGTAATCGGTCTTCTTCCGGACTTTTGACTTCGGCATGACTTCCTCTGTAGTGCTGTACAGCCCCGACGGCTGCTTGTGCGTGCATTACCTGCAGTACTCAGTGACGCAGTAACTACCCTCTACGGTAACGCACGCGCGCGGTAGCCTGACTGGGTGAATCAGCCGTCTGCGCACGTGGGAGCCGGATCTGCCCCGGCCCGCATCCTGGTCATCGACAATTACGACAGCTTCGTCTACAACCTGGTCCAGTATCTCGGCCAGCTGGGCGTGGATGCAGTCGTGTGGCGCAACGACGCTCCGCAGCTCGCCGACCTCACCGCCGCGATCGAGGGCTTCGACGGCGTCCTGCTCAGTCCCGGCCCCGGCACCCCGCAACGAGCCGGGGCGACGATGCCCATGGTCGACGTGGCCCGCGAGACCGGAAAACCGCTGCTCGGCGTGTGTCTCGGGCATCAGGCCATCGGCGCGGCCTTCGGCGGCACCGTCGACCGCGCCCCCGAACTGCTGCACGGCAAGACCTCACAGGTGTTCCACGACGACGCCGGTGTCCTGACCGGTCTGCCCGACCCGTTCACCGCGACCCGCTACCACTCCCTGACCGTGCTGCCGGAGACGATCCCGGACGAACTGATCGTCACCGGACGCACCGAGACCGGCATCGTGATGGCCATGATGCACCGCGAGCTCCCGATCCACGGAGTGCAGTTCCACCCCGAGAGCGTGCTCACCCAGGGTGGTCACCGCATGCTGGCCAACTGGCTGGCAGTGTGCGGCATCGTCGTCGACGAATCCCGCGTGGCCGCTCTCGAGGCGGAGATGGCCGCGGCGCTCGGCTGACCCGAGCACCACGCACCTCTCAGCCGGGTAACAGGCTCATCTGACCGACGACGATCGACACCGCCGAATCATTGCGCACCCGGGTTCCCGGCGCCGGGGACTGCGAGATGACCTTCCCGTCGTCGGGACTCGCAATCGGCACCGGACGCGTCGACCGGGTGAGCGTGGTGTCCTCCCAGCCGGCCCCGTCGAGGGTGGCCCGCGCCTGCTGCGGCGTCTGGCCACGCAGGTTCGGCATCACGAACATGTTGCCGCGCGACACGGTGATCTGCACGGTGCTGCCCTGTTCGACGACGGTGCCACCGTTGGGTGAGCTGCTCACCACCTGGCCGGCCGGCAGCTCGGAATCGCCGGACACGCTCACGACCTTGAGTCCGACCTGCTGGAGGACCGTGCGGGCGGCCTCCTCGGTCTGTCCGGTCACGTCGGGGACCGTGATCTGCTTCGGACCGTTGCCGACGTGCACCACCACCGCACCGTTGACCGGTGCTTCGGTGCCGGTCGGCGGGGTGGTGCGGACGACCTTGTCCTTCAGCTCTCCGCTGGAGTCGACGCGATCGGTTCGTACGTTGGAGAAGCCGAGTACCCGTAACGCTTCGGTCGCCTCATCTGGAGTCTTGCCCCGCAGGTCGGGCATCTGATGCCGCTGCGGGCCGGACGAGATGTACAGCGTGATCTCCGACCCCTGGGTGGCGAGCACGTTCTCGGACGGCGCCGAGCGGGTCGCCGAGCCTGCCGGCACGTCCAGGCTCGGTTCCTCGAGTTGTTTGACCTGGAAGCCGGCCTTCTCCAACGAGTCACGGGCCTCGGCCATCGGCTTGCCGGACACCACCGGCACCGCCACCTGTTGGGCCACCTCGGTGGAGTTCCACGGCGACCACAGGAACAGACCCGCGACCAGCAGCACCACCGCGGCCAGGGCACCCAGCACAAGGCCGCGTCGTCGTCGGCCTCCTGAGGCATCGGTCTCCTCGACGGCCTCGTGCTTGTTCGCGCCGATCGCCCGGCGCGGTCCGGTGTCGGACAGGATGCGGCGCGGACCGCTGTCGATGAACTCGGTCCGATCCTCGTCGGACAGCAGCATCGGCGCCGAGGGTTTCCCGCCGGCGAGCACCTTGATCAGATCGGCGCGCAGGTCGGCCGCCGACTGATAGCGGTTGGCCGGATTCTTGCTCATCGCCTTGAGCACCACCGAGTCCAACGAGCGGGGGATCTCCGGCCGGATGGCCGACGGCCACGGCGGATCCTCGTGCACATGCTGATGGGCGACGGCGACCGGCGAGTCACCGGTGAACGGCGGCTCCCCGGTGAGCAACTCGAACAGCACGCAGCCCATCGAATAGATGTCGCTGCGCGGATCCACCTTGATGCCGCGGGCCTGCTCGGGCGAAAGGTACTGGGCGGTGCCCATCACCGCGGAGGTCTGCGTCATGGTCGACGTCGCATCACCCATCGCGCGGGCGATGCCGAAGTCCATCACCTTGACCGCACCGGACCGGTCGATCATCACATTGGCCGGTTTCATGTCCCGGTGCACGATGCCGTTGCGGTGCGAGAAGTCCATCGCCGCAGCCACATCCGCCATCCACGTCATGGCCTGTCGCGGGGCGATGGGACCGTTGCTGCGCAGCACGTCGCGCAGCGTGTCGCCGTCGACGTACTCCATCACGATGAACGGCAGCGGGCCGTCCTCGGTCTCGGCCTCACCGGTGTCGAAGACCTGCACGATGGTCGGATGGTTGAGCTTGGCGGCGTTCTGCGCCTCGCGTCGGAACCGTAGATAGAAGGTGGGGTCGCGGGCCAGGTCGGCGCGCAGCACCTTGACCGCGACGTCGCGGTGCAGTCGTAGATCCCGAGCAAAGTGAACCTCGGACATGCCGCCGAAGCCGAGCGTCTCACCGAGCTCGTACCGGTCGGACAGGTGGTGCGGCGTCGACATCACCTTGGGCTCACCAACTCTCGGCTAGTCACGACGCCTCCGGCGCATGCGTACGCATCTGCTCGGCTGCCTTGGGGACACGACACCCCACTCATTATCGGTCATGTCAGTTCCCCGGCAGACCGGGAATGCTGAAGGTGAACGACGGCAGACCGTCGCCGGGAGCCTCGGTCGTCTGCTCCTCGGTCGTTTCCGGCGTGGTCTCTTCGGTCGTCGGCGGCGCTTCCGTGGTCGTCCGGGTGGTCGTCCGCGGCGGAGGTTCCGTCGTGGTCCGCTCCGGTTCCTGCGTCTCCTCCGTCGTCTGCGGGGGCGCGGTCGTCGTCTCGGTGACGGTCGTCGCCGACGGCGTCACCGGAGTCTCGTTCGACGACGAATTGCTCACCAGCCAGTAGACGATCAACCCGAGCGCGGCGAGCAACAGCACGCCCGCGACGCCGGCCAGCACCTTCTGCCCGGTGGTCCAGCTGTTGTCGTCGACGGCCGGCGGCACGGGCCGACTCGGCGGGCGGCTCGAGGTGCGTGCGGTTGACGGTCGCGACGCCGCGGTCCCGGTGGTACCGCTGGTCATCGCGCGGGTCGACGGTCGTACCGCCGCGCCGGCCACCGCACCCGCGGCTGCCGCCCCGGCGATCGCGGCACCCGGTCGGGGTGCCGGTCGCCCGGCGCGGACCGCGGCGACCGCACTGGCGAACTCGCCGCCGTTGGCGTACCGCTGTTTCGGATCCTTGGCCATCGACGTCTCGATGAGGTTGCGCACGTTCGGCGGCACCGTCGACGGCAGCGGGGGAGGCGTCTCCCGAATGTGCTTCATGGCCACCGTGATTGCGCCGTCGCCGAGGAACGGCCGGCGCCCGGTCAGCGACTCGTAGCCGACGACGCCGAGCGAGTACACATCCGACGCCGCGGTCGCCTCCTCACCGGTCGCCTGCTCGGGGGAGATGTACTGCGCGGTGCCCATCACCATGCCGGTCTGTGTGACCGGTGCCGCGTCGACGGCCTTGGCGATGCCGAAGTCGGTGATCTTCACCTGACCCGTCGGGGTGATGAGGATGTTGCCCGGCTTCACGTCGCGGTGGACGAGCCCCTGCGCGTGCGCGGCCTGCAACGCCCGACCGGTCTGCTCGAGCATGTCGAGACTGTTGGGCAGCGACAGCCGGCCCATCCGAGAGATCACCGAGTTCAGCGGTTCGCCGTCGACGAGTTCCATGACCAGGTAGGCCAGCGGGTCGCCGCCACCACGGTCCGGGGTTTCGCCGTAATCGAAGACGTTCGCGATCCCGGGGTCGTTGAGCTTGGCGGTCGTCTGCGCCTCGGTCCGGAACCGGGCGGTGAACTCCGGGTCGTTGGAGTATTCGGCCTTGAGGACCTTCACCGCCACCCGACGATTGAGCCGGGTGTCGATGGCCTCCCACACCTGGCCCATGCCGCCGGTCGCGATCAGGCGCATCAGCCGATATCGGTCGGCGATCGTCGTTCCGCTCTGCAAGGTCATCAGCTGCCACCTCCCACCAGGGCATTGATCACTGCACGGCCGATCGGTGCGGCCACCGCACCACCCGTCGACGCCGGTCCCGGGTCACCGTTCTCGACGACCACCGCGACCGCGACCTGCGCATTCGACGACGGACCGAACGCGATGTACCACGAGTACGGGGTCTCCGATTCCACGTCGGACGTGTCGGAGTGCTCGGCGGTACCGGTCTTCGACGCGATGGACACCGGACCACCGGCCCCGAGGGTGCTGCGTTCGGACTCGATCATCAGCGAGGTCATCGTCGCCGCCTGATCCGAGCTGATCGGCTCGTTGATCGTCGTGGGTTGCGTCGTCTGCAACGTCCGCAGGTCGGCGGCCTGCAGCTTGTCCACCAGGTAGGGCTGCATCCGGACACCGCCGTTGGCGACGGTCGCGGCGATCATCGCCATCTGCATCGGCGTGACCCGCACATCGCGCTGACCGATCGACGACTGCCCGAGCGCCGCCAGATCCGGGATCGGTCCGACCGTGGAGGTCGTCACCGGCAGGGGTGTGTCGGGTTGCTTCTCATCGATGCCGAACCGCTGTGCGGTCTCCTTGAACACGGTGATCGGGTCTTTCATCTTGCTGGTGGTGAGATCGACGAACGCGGTGTTGCACGAGTACTTGAACGCCTGCGTCAGCGACACCGTGCCACCCGTCGACCCGGGGCAGGTCTCGCCCCCGTAGTTGGTGAGCGACGTGTTGGTGTCGGGCAACACGATCGACGGTGCCGCGGTCAACCGGATGTCCGGGGTGATGCCGTCGCGCAGCGCCGACGCGGTCGTGATGACCTTGAACGTCGACCCCGGCGGGTAGAGCTGATTGATCGCCCGGTTGAGCATCGGCATGTCCGGATCACCGGACTGATTCCAGGCCGTCCAGCTGCTCTCGCGCACCGCTTGGTCGTGGCTGGCCAGCTTGTTCGGGTCGTAGCTCGGGCTCGACGCCATCGCCAGGATCTTGCCGGTGTTCGGCTGGATCGCGACCACCGCGCCGCGGCACCCGCCCTGACAGCCGTTGCGCAGGCCGTCGTAGGCGGTCCGTTGCAGCCGCGGGTTGATCGTCGAGACGACGTTGCCGCCCCGCGGATCCCGCCCGGAGAACATGTCCATGAAGCGTTGGCCGAACAGCCGGTCGTCGTTGCCGTTGAGGATCGAGTTCTCGTACAACTCCAATCCGGCACTGCCGTACTGGAATGAGTAGTAGCCGGTGACCGGGGCGAACGCCTCGGCGCCGTTCTCCGGATAGGTCCGCAGGAACTTCAGTCGGCCGTCGCTGGGCACCGACACCGCGACCACCTGACCGCCGCTGGCGGTGATGGCACCGCGCTGACGGGCGTATTCGTCGAGCAGCACCCGGTTGTTGCGGGGATCGGTGCGCAGGGCATCGGCCTTGAACACCTGGACGTAGGTCGCATTGGCGAGCAGCGCGACGACCATGACGATCACCGCGATGGACACCCGCGCGATGGGCTTGTTCATCGCTTCACCACCTGCGTCGGCAGGGAATCGACACTCTTGGGTGCGGGCCGACGCCGCGTCGGATCGGGTTCACGCGCAGCGTTGGAGATCCGGATCAACAGCGCCACCAGAATGTAGTTCGCCAGCAGCGACGACCCGCCGTAGGACAGGAACGGTGTCGTCAGACCCGTCAGCGGGATCAGTTTGGTGACACCGCCGACGACGACGAACACCTGCACCGCGATGGTGAACGCCAGGCCCGTCGCCAGCAGCTTGCCGAAGCTGTCGCGCACGGCGATACCGGTGCGCAGGCCGCGCATCACGAAGATCAGGTACAGCATCAGGATCGCGGCCAGACCGGCCAGCCCGAGTTCTTCACCGATGGTCGCGATGATGAAGTCGGTGTTGGCGAACGGCACGATGTTGGGTCGTCCCGAACCCAGTCCGGTGCCGAACAGTCCGCCGGTCGCCAGACCGAAGAGGCTCTGCCCGATCTGATAGCCGGAACCGTCGAAGTCGCTGAACGGGTCCTTCCAGATCTCCACCCGGACCTGCAGGTGCGCGAACAGGTGATAGGCGACGAACGCGCCGATCACGAACAGCACAACACCCAGCACCAGCCAGCTCGCGCGTTCGGTCGCGACATAGACCATCGTCAGGACCGTCGAGAAGATCAGCAACGACGACCCGAGGTCCGACGAGTACGCCAGCACCGCGATCGACACGAACCACGCCGCCAGCAGCGGCCCGAGGTCGCGGGCGCGGGGAAAGTCCATGCCCAGGAAGTGCTTTCCGGCGGTGGTGAACAGATCCCGCTTCGACACCAGGAACGCCGCGGTGAAGATGATGATCAGGATCTTCGCGAACTCACTCGGCTGGATGGAGAAGAACGGCGTGATGATCCAGTTCTTGGACCCGTTGATCTCCGACATCGACGACGGCAGGATCGCCGGGATGATCAGCAGGACGAGGCCGCCCAGACCCAGGGTGTAGGCGTAGCGCGACAGGGTCCGGTGATCGCGGACGAAGATCAGGATCGCCGAGAACGCGAGGATGCCGAGCACCGCCCACAGCAGCTGCTGATCGGCGTTGTTGGTGCGGTCGGTGACGTTGATCGTCTCGCCGGTCCGGCCGGTCCCCAGGTCGAGGCGGTGGATCAGGACCAGGCCGAGCCCGTTCAGGACGGCCACGACCGGCAGGAAGATGGGATCGGCGTGCGGGGCGAAGCGACGCACCACCATGTGGGCGGCGCCGAACAAGGCGATGTAGGCCGCGATGTACTTGGCCAGATCCCAGGTGATGGCCTCGCCCTGGGCGGCCTGCACGATGAGCAATGCCACCGCGACCAGACCGATGGCAAAGCCGAGCAGCACCATTTCGGCGGTGCGCCCGGTCTGAGCCGGTGGTTGGCGCGGCGGGGCGTGGACGGTCGCTTGGCTCATTCAGTGGCCCCGGCAGATCTTGGTGCCGTCGCTGTCGTACTGCGCCGGGATCGCGGTGGTGGTCGTGGTCGGGCCGGCGTTCGGTGGCGTCGAGGCCGGGCCGCCGGCGATATCACTCGGCGACGACGACGGCGGTGCGCTCGGAGCCGGACTGATCGTCTGCGACACGTCGGGCACCGGAGCCGGTGCCGGGGTGGCCGGAGCCGGTGCAGGGCACAGCGGCAGGAAGTTGAGATGCATGACGCGGTTCTGCGCATCGGCCAGCGACAGATTCTTGATCGAGTTCCCGACCACCGCGTTGCGGTCGAGTTCGGCGAGTTCGGACACCTCCAGCGGCGCGCAGGCGTCGTCGGCGTTGCCGTAGTCGACGAAGTCGACCTGCGGGGCCGTCTGGTCGAGTCCCGTCACGCACACGTCCTGCGCGGCCGAACTCAGATCCAGAAACAACACCTTGTCGGGGGAACCTTGGAAGACGACGACGTTCCCGTCCTGTTCGCCGACGAAGTAGTTCTTCTGCACCATCGCGCGGGTCAGGAAGAAGCCGATGGCCAACACCGCGATCACCGCGAGCACCGCCCCGACCGTCAGCCACCGGCGCAGCGGACTATGCGTCCGTGCAGGTTCCTCGTCGGCGAAGATCGTCGGGCGTTGCGGTTCGCTGGGCGGCGGACGCAGGGCCGCGGCTCGCCCGGCCGCCGTCGACGGATTGGGCGTGTACCCCTCGTCGTCGCCACCGGCCGCGCCACCCACGATCGGCCGCGATTCGCCGATCTCGTTGTCCACGACGTCGGCGACGATCACGGTCACGTTGTCCGGACCGCCGCCACGCAAGGCGAGTTCGATGAGGCGGTCGGCGCACGCCTTGTAGTCGGCGATCGACCCGAGGGTGTCGGAGAGGGTCTCTTCGCTGACCACGTCGGAGAGGCCGTCGCTGCACAGCAGGTAGCGGTCGCCGGCGCGGGCCTCGCGCATGGTGAGGGTCGGCTCGATCTCCTGGCCGGTCAGCGCACGCATGATCAGTGATCGCTGCGGATGGGTGTGCGCCTGCTCGGCGGTGATGCGCCCTTCGTCGACCAACGTCTGGACGAACGTGTCGTCGCGGGTGATCTGGGAGAGCTGGCCGTCGCGGAACAGGTAGCCGCGGGAATCCCCGATGTGACACAAGCCGATCCGGCTGCCGGCGAACAGTATCGCAGTGAGGGTGGTGCCCATGCCGTCGAGGTCGGGGGACGCCTCGACCTGCGCATGGATTGCTGAGTTGCCGTTGTGCACGGCCCGGTCGAGTTTGGAGAGCAGGTCGCCGCCGGGATCGTCGTCGTCGAGTGACCGCATCGACTGGATGACCAGCTGGCTGGCGACCTCGCCCGCCGCGTGACCGCCCATGCCGTCGGCGAGTGCGAGCAGCCGAGCCCCGGCGTAGACCGAGTCCTCGTTGTTGGAACGAACCAGACCGCGGTCGCTTCGCGCGATATAGCGCAACACCAGGGTCACGGGCGCAACTCGATCACCGTCTTGCCGATCCGAATCGGCGTGCTGATCGGCACCTTCACCGCGGTGGTCACCTTGGATCGGTCGAGATAGGTGCCGTTGGTGGAGCCCAGATCTTCGACGTACCAGTCATCACCGCGGCGGGAGAGCCGCGCGTGCCGCTCGGACGCGTAGTCGTCGGTCAGCACGAGCGTCGAGTCGTCGGCGCGACCGATCAGCACCGGCTGGGTGCCGAGCGTGATCCGCGTATTGGCCAACGCACCGTGCGTGACGACCAGATAGCGCGCCGACCCGCGGGTCGCACGACTACCGCTCTGCCGTTTGTCGCTGCGTGTGTAGCGCGCGAGCCGGCTACCGCTCGCCGTGGCGATGTCGGCGCGCAGCGTGCGGATGACGGCGTACACGAACAGCCAGAGCAGCAGCAGGAACCCGAATCGGGTCAACTGCAGCACCAAGCCCTGCATCTACGTCTTCACCTCCAGCACCATTACCCCTGCCGCCATCTTGCGGCCTTGTCCCCCCGAGCGCCGAGTGAGACAAACGGACCCGACTGCATCTTATGGGCACAGACCGGGTTGGCCGCCATCCAGATGTGACAGTTCCGTATCAACAGCTGACGTCGCAGGTCGTCGGACGTCCCCGATTCTTGGAGATTCGAGGCGTTCCAGCTGCCGGCGCCCCCGATCCCTGAGGTGCGAGGCGCCAGCCGAGCCGGCCTCGATCCCTGAGGTGCGAGGCGCCAGCCGAGCCACGAAGGGCGCCGGCTACTGGAACCGAACGGTGATGTCGGAATGGCCGAGGCGGATGCGGTCACCGTCGGCGAGCTCCCAGCTGCTCACCTGTAGGTCGTTGACCGTGGTTCCGTTGGTGGAATTGAGGTCGGTCAGCATCGCGGTGTGGCCGTCCCAGCGGATCTCCACATGCCGACGCGAGACGCCGGTGTCGGGGAGGCGGAACTGGGCGTCCTGGCCGCGGCCGATGACGTTGGAACCCTCGCGAAGCTGGAAGCTGCGGTTGGAGCCGTCCTCGAGCAGCAGGGTCACCGCGGTCGGTGCGTACGCCGCGGGCTGTCCGTAGCCCTGGTCGTAGCCACCCTGCTGGTAGGCACCGTAGGCCTGCTGGCCGTAGCCCTGCTGGTCGTAACCACCCTGTTGGTCGTAACCGCCCTGCGCGTAGCCCTGGTCATAGCCTTGTTGGGCGTAGCCCTGGTCGTACCCCTGCTGGGCGTAGCCCTGGTCATAGCCCTGCTGCGCGTACGCCTGCTGGTCGTAGCCTTGCTGCGGATTGCCCTGGTCGTAGCCCTGCTGGCCGTAGCCCTGGCCATAACCCTGCTGGTCGTAGCCGCCCTGTGGGTAATTCTGGTCGTAGCCTTGCTGGGCGTATCCCTGCTGGTCGTAACCGGCCTGTCCGTAGCCCTGGCCGTAGCTCTGGTCGTGGTTCGGCTGCTCGTAGGCGCCCTGCTGGTAGTCGTGGCCACCCTGCCGGCCGCCCTGGTCCGCGCCGTGGCGCTGGTCGTATCCGGGGTTGTTGGTCATCTGTCGGGCTCCTACTTCTACTACTCGGTCTGCGCGCGGTGCGCGCGATTCTTGTGGTCTGGGTGCTGCGGCCGGGGTCGGACGTGGTGTCGCATCCGGGTTGACCGCACCGCTGCTCCGAAACATGCCGGTATGCAACGACGGTGATTGCTCGAACTCTACGACGACGCGCCCGTAGGTCTGCCATCCGTTGTCGGCGATGAAGTTTTCCAGATGCTTGGAGTATTTACGACGATTGATTTCGTATTCCGCTGCGACCTGGTCGTAATCGGTCGGACTGAAGACGACGGTGTAACTGTTCGGCGCGAGGATGGCACCGTCGCCGAGATCCTCCAGCGACTCCTCGGCTCTGCGCTGCAGCCACTGCTCGATCTCCTGCGGCGCCACCGTGCCGCCGAAGACCCGCGCGAAGCCGTCGTCGACTGCGCCTTCGAGCTTGCGTTCAATACGTTGCAGAAATCCCACCGTCGACCTCCCTTCGCGGCTCCGTTGCCCACACACCTGGCGTGTCGCCGTGCGTGGGGCCTTGGTAGATGATACCGATTCTCACCCTCATCAACCGGATCAAGTCAACTGCAGCACCAAACGCAACATCTCTCACAGGGATGTCGTGGCGCCCAGGCTACTCCGCATTCACCCCATGACCTGCGATTTCCACGCCATTTCCGATGGCAAATCCCCAGTTCGCCGCATCCCCGGTCGGTGGTTGAGCAGACGCCACCCCCGTCGGTTGAGCAGGCCGGCGACGAAGGAGCCGACCGTGTCGAAACCGCAAGCTGTCGCCTAGACCAAGCCGGTTTTGCTTCCACACGCCCAACCTTGCTATCGTCTTCCAGTCTCACGCAGACAGCCACGGGCGAGTGGCGGAATGGCAGACGCGCTGGCTTCAGGTGCCAGTGTCCTTCGGGACGTGGGGGTTCAAGTCCCCCTTCGCCCACCACGGAGCAGTTCAGCTCAAATCGGTACATCAGGTCAGGTTGCAGAAATGCGGCCTGATCTCTTGTTTTCGCGCGGTCGGCTCGGCGGCTCGCCAAAACCCTTGATTGTGGGGACATGGGGTTGACGTGTCCCGTGTTGCGCGCATGCGGGCGATGACTATGGACCGACGGACTCCGGGGATCACGGCTGCCTAGCCGGTTTCTCGATGTGGGTATCGATCAAGAACCCGGCAATTGCAAACCCCGCGTTGACCGCGAGCTTCGCGTGCCGCGGTGCTGGACCAACGGAACCTTTACCGCGACCATGAGCATCGCTGAGGGCATTGCGCATCCCGGAAAGACCACTGACGACTGTTGCAGCACCGCTGAGAATTTGCTTGATGATTTGTTCGGAGTGCTGGTCAGGCGAGACCTCCATCGCCGATGCCGCAACCTTGTAGAGCTTCGCGAGGTCCCAGGAGTTCTCGTAAGCAACCGACCTCTCGTCGCAGATGTGCTTGCAGACACTTTCCAACGTTGTGCGAGTAGCAGTGATCGCGCCGTCAGGGTCAGACGTCACCTTGCCCAGCGCCGCCGTCCACGACTTAGTGACTGCCTGCCAGTCCTCCAGCTTTTCCAAGCCTTGGCTGGCTGCTTTGGCACCCGGCGTCCCATCGGCCAAAAGGAGCGAACGGAGCTTCTCAATCTCCTCGTCTGGAGGCATTCCGTACCTGCTGGCACCGTCGTAGCTGCAGAGCTCGAGCAGAAAGGTCTTCTGCTGCGGCAGCGGCATTGACTTGAGGCCAGCCTGGAAGATCTGCCACCGCGACATGGCTCCACCACCCCAGCCCTGGTACGGGCCAAGCGCATCCGTGTACTCAGCAAAGATCTCATGGATCTCGGGACCGCTGAATCCTGTCTCGCGCGCGAACATATCGGTGGCTAGCTTCATAACGCGGTAGGGCAGTCCGTTCGTCTTCGATGACACATACCCATTGTTGGCTACGAATCACTGGATCGCGTGAAGCTCCATCGAGTCTGTACCGATTGGCGCCGTCAGGACTTCCCCCATTTCGTCGGCCGACGCCGATAAGGTTTCTGACCGGGCGGCACTATGGCGGCCCGTAGGTGAGCCGGAGGAGTACAGCTGTGCGTTTGAGCGCCGACAAGACCGTGAAGTGGACGGCAGCGTCCGCGCCCGAAGGCGTTGCTCCTGACCAGGTCTATTTCGGCCCGGACCCGCACCACCTCGGAGGCTTCCAGGTTGCCGTTGCGCGCGCTGCCTCCGCACCGTCCCGACAGGTGCTTCGAGAGCTCTTCAACGCGCGCAAGGGCAGGACGCAGGTCCAGCTCACCATCGCAATACTCCACGACGATACCGCCTACTTGTTTGGCCCTGACCCTCAGGCGCAGGCCGTTGAACTCCCGATCGAGCAGGCTCAGCGTCAGCTTCAGTCCGTCCTTGCCGAGCCTGACGTGCTGGCCGCGACGGAGCGATACGCAGCCTTCCGGAAGGCGAACGACACTACGGGTGTCGTGGGCTTCACCAACAGCGGTCTGTTTGCGACGCATCACATTACGAGCAATGTCCCGAAGCGATCTGACTGGGAGACTCTCGGCAAGAAGGCCGAGCCACTGCTCAGCAAGCGGGGTAAGCAGCTTGTCGAGGCTCTTGGGTTCGGCACCTCGCCAGGGCCAAACGGCACGATATTGCTTTCGACGGGTGGCCGCCCGCCTCGCGCGGTTGCAGTTCTGTTGGACGACTCAGAGCACTTTGACACCAAGACCCAGCGCTTCCAGCTTTCGCCGGTGGCGTTTGGCCTGGCGGTGGCGTCGAGGCAGGAGATTCCGTGGCTCGTCGTGCTTCGGAAGGACCAGATCAGGCTCTACCCGGGCCGTGACGGTGTCGGCGTTGGGTCCAAGGGCCAGGCCGACACGTTCTTCGAGATTGACTTGTCGACCATCGGTTCCGAACTTGCTGCCCTGCTGCCCCTTGCGTTCTCCGCGAACGCACTCGTCGTCGACGGTACTGCGGACGAACTGTTGCGTGACAGTGCCCGTTACGCGACAGAGTTGGGCGCACGCCTTCGGGAACGAATTTACGACGAGATCGTTCCTCCTCTCGCGGTCGAAGTCGCACACCGTCTTGCGCAGAACGCGGGTGTGAAACTCGATGCGGATGGACTCGCCCTTGCCTACCGTGCCACTCTTCACATCCTTTTTCGACTGATCTTCCAGGCATACGCCGAGGACCGTGGGCTTCTGCCGTCTGGCCGCAACGAGGGGTTCGACGCAAACAGCCTGAAGACAAACGCCCGACGATTACTCGACGCGGATACTAGCGAATTCGGAGATTCATCCACTATTTGGTTCGACCTTGTGCAGGTGTGGAACGCGATCGATCACGGTAACCCGCAGTGGCAGATCCCCTCATATAACGGAGGGCTTTTCTCCACGGACCCGGACCGATCGCCTGAAGGCGCACTGATAAAGCGAATCGAGTTGCCCGACAACGTGCTCGGCCCGGCGCTCAAGAGTCTCCTGATCGACGTCAATGAAGACGGGGTACTCGGTGCTGTCGACTTCCGCTCGCTGAGCGTTCGCGAGTTCGGCACGATCTACGAGGGTCTCCTTGAGAGTTCGCTCTCCCTCGCCGAGGAAAACCTGACCCTAGACAAAAGCGGTGCATGGGTTCCAGCAAAGCAGTCCGACGAGGTCTGGGCGCAGTCTGGCGAGGTCTACTTCCATACGGCCTCGGGCGAGCGAAAGGCGACAGGGTCGTACTTCACCCCGAAAGTTGTCGTCGACCATCTCATCGAGCGATCAATCGTTCCCGCGCTTGGAGCGCATTTGCAGAAGATTTCCACCTACCTCGACCGGGGCGACGCCTCGGCGGCCGGGAGAGAGTTCTTCGACTTCCGGGTAGCCGACCTCGCTATGGGATCAGGTCACTTCTTGGTGGCTGCCGTCGACAAGATCGAAGCACTCATGCGCTCCTTCCTTACTGAGCATTCGGTTGTAGCTGTAACTGAGGAATTGCTCCGGTTGGCGGAGGTTGCACGCGACGCGCTTGGCACCGATGACGTCGCCAAGAGTGATGTCGACGAAGTCGGGCTTCTTCGGAGGCAGGTCGCTCGACGTTGCATCTACGGTCTTGACATCAACCCGATGGCGGTGGAGTTAGCGCGACTTGCGCTTTGGATTCACACATTCGTGCCCGGCTTGCCAATGAGCAATCTCGACCATGGCTTGGTGAACGCCAACAGCCTTACCGGAATCGGCACTATTGACGAGGCAGTGGATGCACTCGTCGGCACCTCGGATTCTTTCGACGTGCCTGCGGAAGATCAGCAGCAGAGCCTGGACGACGGTTTGTTTGAACCAGAGGGCTCGCTTTTCTCGAAAACGGGCGCACGACCAGCTCAGCGCGGCGGATACCATTATTGGCTGCGCGGAGTTCTGACGGATTATCTCGATACCGCGAGGCCACTCCTTGTCGACATGGCGAATGCATCAGAGGCGAATAAGTCCGAGATAGAGGAGGCGGCGGCCTTGCTCGCCCGCGCGCGTGCAGCTGCCGAGCCTGCCAAGCGCATCTTCGATGCGGCCGTGGCAGTTCGCCTCGGGCGTTGGTCGACCGAGATCACCAGACCCGAGCACATCACGCGACTAACGGAGTCAAGGGAGCCCGGCGAGATTGTCGAGTCGCTCAAGCCCGCGCACATGCCTTACCTCTTCCCGGAGGTATTTCTGCGAGAGAAACCGGGATTCGATGTACTTGTGGGAAATCCCCCCTGGGAGGAGTTAATGGTTGAGGAGACCAAGTTCTGGCTGCGTGTGCGGCCAGGGCTATTTGGCCTCTCTCCTGCCGACCTGAAGCGCGAGCTCGCTCGGCTGCGTGTCGAGCGAGCAGACATGTTGCCGACGTTGGAATCCGAGATCGAGACCGTTGAAAAAATGCGTCGAGCATTGCTTGTTGGACCTTATCCAGGCCTTGGAACAGGCGATATCGATCTCTATCAAGCATTCGGCTGGCGTTATTGGGAAATGCTGCGTGAATCGGGTGTGGTTTCCATTGTGATGCCGCGCGCATTGTTTAACGTAGCGGGGATGAAGCATTGGCGTGAGGAGATATTCCGTACCGGAGAACTCGAGACCGTGACGCTCGTAAACAACCGAAAGTGGATTTTCCCAATACACCCGCAATACACCATTGCCCTGGTCACGTTGGTCAAGCGAAGTCAGCCAAGTTCTGCTGTTCGCTTGGCAGGACCCTTCTTCTCCGAGACGGAGTTCGTCGCTGGGCGCGACCGTACGGGCGAGATTGGCACAGACGCATTGACAGCGATGTCGGGATCTACTATTCCACTGCTGCCGGGGCCGGAATCTGGTGCAGTGCTCACAACAATTAGGCGGGCACCGCGGCTCGACCGTCGCCTGCCGGATTGGGATTTTCGGCCAATGACCGAGTTCCATGCAACCAATGACCGTCAAAAGTTCGATGCTGGTGAAGCCGGGACGATGGCGGTTATTGGCGGCGCGGGTTTCGAGATATGGAATTCGACGACGGGCAACGTCTATGCGCTAGGCGAGCCAGGCAAGATTCGAAATGCGCTTCAGGCAAAGCGTCAGCGTCAGGTCCGATTGAAGAGTTCGGCCTTTTATGGGCAATCGCTGGAGTGGGCTGCCGACCCATCAACACTGCCAATTAATCGAGCGCGCATAGCTTTTCGAGACGTGACGAGAGCGACTGATTCGCGAACTTTAATAGCAGGACTGATAGCCCCCGAAGTTGCCCTAACCAATAAAGCGCCGTACATATTCGCCGCTGTCGGTGGTGCGGTCGAGGAAGCCTATCTATTGGGATTTCTTTGTTCAATCCCGCTCGACTGGTACGCACGCAAGTATGTCGAGCTTGGAATGAATTTCCACATTTTTAAAGGGCTCCCTATACCTGACTTTGTGGAGACCGACCGGCACCGGCGGGTCGCTGTAATCGCAGGACGTCTCGCGGCTTCGGACGAGCGGTATGGACCTTGGGCTGACGAGGCAAAGGTGCCGGTGGCCTCGGTGCGATCTCAGGCTGAGAAGGAGAGTCTGGTGGCAGAGCTCGATGCAGTGGTGAGCTTGATCTACGGCTTAACGGAGGATCAGGTCGAGCACGTGTTTGCAACTTTCCACCGTGGTTGGAACTACGAGGCCCGTCTCGACGCGGTCATTACTCACTATCGAGAGTGGAAGGGTAAGGCATGACGCAACTTCCCGACTTTGCGACCAATCACGCATCAAGCGAAGCGGGGCTCACGGTTGCTGACAAAGTCAACGAACTGTTCTGTCTGCTGCGTGAGAACAAGGTGTCTGCTCCACCGATTGCTATCGCGACGGCCTACGTCAACCCAGCGGGTTTCGCGCTTCTCGCTGACGAGTTGGAATTAGCACCCCGAGTTCGGTTGTTGCTCGGTGCTGAACCCGAGGAGGAATCGGTCCGAGCGATCACCTCGGGTGACTCCGATCAGGACGCACGACGGGACGCGGCAATCGAACACCACCAGGCCTGGCTGGAAGCGGAGCGGGACACAATGGGCTTCGCTCGTATTCCGACGGCCGAGGCGAAGCGGATGGTCGAGTGGCTGAAAAGCATTGACGTAGAACAAAATCCAAGAGTCGAGGTGCGTCGCTATTCGGGAGGCTTTCTGCACGGGAAGACCTACCTTGTTGAGGACAACGCAACGCAAGCGGCGATCGCTGGTTCGTCGAACATGACTTATGCTGGCCTAGCCCGCAATGCCGAGTTGAATCTCGGCACCGGTGGCGGGACTGGCGCAGCGGAGAAGGTGCGTGAGTGGTTCGAGCACTACTGGTCCCAGAGCGACCCGTATGACCTTGCTGAGCTGTATGGCCGTCTGTGGGATCCGCATACGCCGTGGGTGGTCTACCTTCGGATGCTTTGGGAACTGTATGGCGAGCATCTCGATTCCGACGAGAACCCTGAACCCCACACGCGCCTTGAGCTGACACGCTTTCAGGCGGATGGGGTGGTGCGTATGGAGCGCCTTCTCGACGAGCACGGCGGTGTCCTGGTCGCCGATGAGGTTGGCTTGGGCAAGACTTACCTTGCGGGCGAGGTCATTTACCGCACCGCGAACATCAATCGTCAGCGTGTGCTCATCGTCGCACCGGCTGCGCTGAAATCGTCGATGTGGGAACCATTTCTGGAGTCCTACGACTTCAGCCGCTGGGTGAAGGTCTACTCTTACGAGGAGGTACGAAACCGCCTCGACCCCGACAGGGGCCCAGTCGATTCGTTCTTCCAAGAGGTCGCAGACTATTCACTCGTCGTCATCGACGAGGCACACAACCTGCGCAACTCCGGAGCACAGCGTTCAGGTGCCGTGGATCGAGTCATCACCGCTGGCGGCTCCAAACGCGTTGTGCTGCTTACTGCTACGCCTGTCAATAACTCCCTCTCCGACCTCGAAACTCTGGTGAAGTACTTCATCCGCGATGATGCCCGCTTTGCGGCGCTGGGAATACCGAGCATCCGTGAGTACATCAAGCAGGCGCAGGCCATGGACCCCGCCAATCTGACACCCGAGCATCTGTTTGACCTGATGGATCAGGTTGCCGTGCGGCGCACCCGAAAGTTCGTCAAGGAGCATTACGCCAACGAGCTGATCCGGGGCGCGGATGGGAAGCTGACCACTCTGAAGTTCCCGCAACCCAAGGTTCGCCGGATCGACTACGACCTCAACGATGACGGCCTGGCGCTCATTGACGCGATGGTCTACGCGCTCGACGACCCGACCGATCCACACGCCTCACGCGCGTGGGAAGAACGCAGTCGCGATCCGCAACGGCTGATGCTCGCACGCTACCTCTCCAGCATGTACACGGTCGACCACGATTTGCAGGAATACCAGATCACCAACGCAGGCCTGCTTCGGTCCGGTCTCCTCAAGCGACTGGAGTCCAGTCCACAGGCGCTCCACGCCTCTCTGGAAAACATGATCGCCTCCCACGAGAGCTTCCTGGAGGCGCTCGGAAAGGGCTTCGTTCTCAAAGGCGAAGCGCTGAGTGAATGGGTCTCCTCCGACTCTGACGATCTCGACGCCTTCGTGGCCGAATTCGACAACGACGAACAGATCGAATCGGTCGACGGCTACCACCTCACCGAACTTCAGGGTGACGTCGAGTCCGACATCGCTCTGCTCTGTGAGTTGCGAGATCTCGCCCACGTTGTGATCGAGGGTGTCGAGCCCAAGGTTAAGCAACTCATCGAGGAACTGACGACGATTGCGGCCGCCGCGCAGCGCGTCGACCCGCGCGGTCTCTCGCATGCCGACCGCAGGAAAGTCATCGTCTTCTCGGCCTTCACTGACACCATCATCCCCATCCACGACGCCGTCGTGGAAGCAATCGAATCAGCGCCCTCAGGATCTCCGCTGGCCGACTATCGTGCTCGCATCGCCCCGCCAATCATGGGCTCGTACGCTAAGACCCACGAACGCGGAGCAACTGGCGGTGTTGACCAAGGAGGGCGGGCGTCAACCATCGCCGGCTTCGCACCCGCGACGGCCGGACCTCGAAACGCAAAGGGCGAGCCAGCGGCGAAGGACGAGTTCGACATCCTGTTCACCACCGATGTGCTCTCTGAGGGTGTGAACCTCCAACAAGCCGGGCAGATGATCAACTACGACCTGCCATGGAACCCCATGCGCATCGTCCAGCGACACGGTCGTGTCGACCGCATCGGCTCTAGACACGACTACGTGCACTTGGGACTCTTCTTCCCGGCCGAACGCCTCGACGCCCTGCTGGACCTTGAGGCACGTCTGGAAGCAAAGCTGGCGCTAGCCGATGCGGCGGTCGGGGCAGGGAACGTACTCCCGGGCCGCGGACCAGGACACGAAGTGAATCTCACCGACGACCAAGTCGTCGACGAGTTCGAGAAGCTTCTCGACGCCGGTGGATCGAGTGCCTCACTGTCTGGCGAGGAGTACCGTCGGCGACTGTCCAGTGCGTTCAACATGGATCCGCTGCTGAAAGCCGACATCCTCAGTCTCCCTTATGGTTCGGGCAGCGGATTCGTGAACCCAGTGGTGAACGGCAACGGCTACGTCTTCTGTATCAAGATCGGAAAGAGCCCGAAGCCCTGGTTCAGATACGTGCCGGTCGACGACGACTGGTCGCTCCGCCACAACGAAGACGGCCAACCATTAATCTCTCCTGACACACTCCTTTCCCTCCGTGTCGCCGATCCACAAAACGCCAGCGCTGATCGATGGCTCCCGGACGAGGTCTACGACCATGCGTTCGACGCGTGGGAGGTCGCGCGCGACAGCGTCTACAACGTCTGGCAGGAACTAACCGACCCGAATGCGTTCCAACCCGACCTGCCACTGTCCTTCCGGGACGCATATGCACTCGTGTTTCGGAAAGGTGGATATCTCGGCAGGGACACTCAGATCGCGCTCGCCAATCGCCTACGCAGCGTCCCCTCCGCTAAGGTTTCGCGTCAGGTCCGCGGGGCCATCAACCAAGGTCGCACGGATGAGGAACGCATCAAGCTCGTCACCGAGGTGCTCGACGAGGCCGGAATCTCCGCACCACCGCCACGCGAACCCCTCCCCGATGTCGAGAAGCACGAAGTTCGCCTCGTGACCTGGCTCGCTGTGAAAGGCACACGGGCACTTGAGGAGACAGCACGGTGACCTTCGATCCACGCCACTCCGTCGATCAAAGCCTGCACCACCTCGCGCAGCGACTCGACCCGATCATCGGTGCCAAGTTGGCGCCCAACCTCGGCGGCCTCCCGTGGCCGACAGTCCTGAGTGAGCTCGACAAGATGAAGGGCAAACCACCCAAGTCTTACTCTGCTGCCGACCTGCAATCGCAACTCAGAATGATCACCGAACGCCTCGGCAAACTCGGGTTCCCGTTCGACGACCACACCCGCCTGGTCACCACGCTCGGCAACGAACTACGGATTGTCCGAAACCGGTGGGCACACCATGATGGGCTGACGACATTGGATGCCTGGCGCGCAAACGATTTCGCGGTACGACTTCTAGAGCACTTCGGTGATGACCAGGGTGCCGCCGATGCGCGAAAGCTTCGTGACGAAGCCTTCGACGCCTTGGTGGAGGCGAAAGTCATCGCTGAGCACGTCGCACCGACGCACCCGCAACCGCACACCGAGGCGCCCGAGCCCGATGCCGAAGCTGAGCCGGACTCGGACGTCGTCCGTCCAGACCCTTCCGTGTTGAAGCGCTCCGATTCTGCGAACACCCCAACCATCGGCTCCGGACGGTCGGAGTTCGAACCGTGGACACTCGTCGTGGTCGGTGATGTCGATGTCCTCGACGCCTTGCCAAAAAAGGTCGCCAAGGAACAGGTCCGTGCTGTCGCAACCGAGATCGCCGAGTTCGAAGGCCCAATACACATCAACCGGCTCGCCCAGCTCACAGCCGCATCCTTTGGAGTCCGACGGCTTTGGCCGACCCGCGAGAAGAAGCTGATCTACCAGATCAAGCAGACCGGGCTGGTCATCGATGACGACAAATGCGTCTGGCCAACTGATCTCGATCCGGCGACGTGGACAGAGTTCCGTCCCAACGACAGCACTGTCGACCGACCTTTCACCGAGATCAGCCCTGCCGAGATCGCCAACGTAATGCGCTTGCTTCAAGTCGACACCCCGGGGATCAGCGACACCGACCTCGACGCTGCGACCCTCCGAACCTTTGGACGCAAGCGCAAGACCAAGCAGTTCAATGCCCACCTCAACCGCGCCCGCAAACTGGTCTGAGGCGGACATCCGCAGATCGAAGCCAGCCGGAATCGCGCGCCGATTCGATAGCGTCCCGTGGAGTGGTGGACTTCGGATCGGCTGAGTTCATCGCTTCGATCAACGAGTCATGTTGAACCTTAGGAGATTTGGTGGCCTTTGTCCAGTGCTTGGGCGGCGTGTTTCTTGGCGATCACCACCTTGAGTTCATCCATGGACACATCCGACATGTAGCGGCGGGTAACCTGCCATTCGTCGTGGGCCTCGATGACCACCGCGGTCGCCAGCCGTAGGAACGCGGCCGGGTTGGGGAAGATCTCCACCACATCAGCACGGCGTTTGATCTCCTTGTTCAACCGCTCGATCGGATTGTTCGACCAGATCTTCTGCCAATGCGCCTTCGGGAACGCGGTGAACGCCAACACATCGGCTTTGGCCTCGACCATCATCGCCGCCACCTTCGGAAACGCCTCCGCCAAGCTCTCCGCCACATGATCCCATTGCGCCAGAACATCTTCGGGTTCGGTGTGCGCGAAGATCGTCTTGATCGCCGCGGTCACCACCGGCTGCTGCTTCGCTGAGACCACCCCATGCAAGTTCCGCATGAAGTGCACACGGCACCGCTGCCACGACGAGTTCGTGAACTGCTGTGCCACAGCAGCTTTCAATCCCGCGTGGGCATCGGAGGTAACCAGCTGCACCCCCGACAGACCGCGTGCCTTCAGCCCAGCCAAGAACTCGCGCCAGAACTCGAAGGACTCCGAATCACCCACCGCGGTGCCCAACACCTCGCGGCTGCCGTCGATCGAGACGCCGGTGGCCACCACCAGGGCCTGGGAGACCACGTGCGCCCCGACACGCACCTTGCAGTAGGTGGCATCGCAGAACACATACGGGAACTCGGTGTGGGACAGGGTGCGTTCGCGGAACGCGGCGATCTCCTGATCGAGACCCGCGCAGATCCGCGAGACCTCGGACTTGGAGATACCCGACTCCACCCCGAGTGCGCCGACGAGGTCATCGACCGAACGGGTCGACACGCCGTGCACGTAGGCCTCCATGATCACCGCGTGCAGCGCCTTGTCGATCCGGCGTCGCCGCTCGAGCAGCGACGGGAAGAACGACCCCGACCGCAGCTTGGGGATCTTGACCTCGATATCGCCGGAGGTGGTCGACACCGTCTTGCTCCGCGAGCCGTTGCGGTGGGTTGAGCGGCCGGTGGAGCGCTCGTAACGGCCGGCGCCGATCTTGGCGGTGGCCTCGGCCTCGATCAGCTCCTGCAGGCCCGTACGGATCAATTCGGTGAACATCGCGCCGGCATCGGCGGACTTGAACAACTCCAACTGGGCAAGCAAGGCAGAATGATCGTTGGTCATCGCGTAGTCGCTTTCTCTGAGTCACTGTGAGAGGTAACTCATTGATCTACGCGATGGCCCCCACCAACCCCGGCACCGACACGCCCGCCGGGATCCGGGTCCCGAATTCCCACCACACCTGGGGACTTACCCGCCGATTCCCACCCAACTGGAGTGAAGAATGATCAAATCTGTTGACAATGTACCGGTATATACCCTGCTCAGCCCGGAGAACGCCGTTGTGTACCGCGTCCCGACGTACCAGCGAGAATACTCATGGACCAAGCAGCAGTGGGACGATCTGTTCGACGACCTCCTTGACACGATAGGTGACTCGGGGCACTTTCTCGGGACAATCATATGCGTCAACGAGACCGAGAATGCCACTAAAGAAACCGTGCTCGAACTGATTGATGGGCAGCAGAGAATGACTACGCTGTCATTATTGCTTGCGGCCATTCACGGGTGCCTTGATTCTCGGCGTGGAGAACTAGACGAGGACGACCTCACAGATTTGACAAATCTTCGGCGCCAACTGATTCTTCGACACCCGATTCGAGCGCGGCTGCGGCCGCAGAAACAGAACTCTAACTACGAGGACTATCTGAACGCACTATCTCGTGTCGGGATCGACATCGAGGCACCGAAGGTAAAGAACCTCGGAAACCGCCGAATCATGCGAGCCTGTAACCACTTTCGGAACCGAATCGAGTCGCGTGCCGAGGACACGGGCAAGGGCATCGTTGAAGTCGCCCTCGACATGCTTGGGCGCGCCAAGAACGCCACCCTCGTCAAGCTCGAAGTCGAAAGCCAGTCGGATGCGTTTGTGCTCTTTGAGTCGCTGAACAACCGAGGAATGCCGCTCACCCCCATTGACTTGATCAAGAACAACCTGCTGTCGTCAGCGGATAAGCAGAACGGCCTGGACACGGACATGGTGTTTGCGCGATGGAACGACCTGCTCGCAGACCTCGGTGACGACTACACGAACCAGGAGCGATTCTTCCGGCAGTACTACAACGCGTTCAAGGCGACGCTTCCACACGTATCGAAGGCTCCGGTCGCCACCAGAACCAACCTAATCCGCATCTATGAAACCCTCATCGGCGCCGACCTTGCCGCGTTCCTGAAGGAAGTCACCGCAGCGGGCGATGTCTACAAGCGCATCATCGGCAACCTTGATGACGAAGACGTCCCCACGGACTTAGATGTTGCGCTCCGCGCACTGGCCCGCGCCCAGGGGTCGCCATCCCACATCCTGATGCTGTACCTCATGCTGCGCCGCAATCAACTCGAACTCTCCGAAACCCACCTCAGCACGATCAGTCGTTTGTTGGCGAGCTTCTTCGTTCGACGTAACCTCACCGGTACCCCACAGACCTACACCTTGCAGGCGCTATTCATGAGCATCATTGACCAAATCGAAGAAATACATGGTAACGATATCGAACAATCGGTCCGGAACTCGCTGCGAGAGGTGTCAGCATCCGACGAATCATTCCTCGAGAAGCTGTCCGGACAGATCTACGACGAGAACGCCGACGTTGCCCGCTTCGTCCTTGTGTCCCTGGCCGAGGACGGTTTTACAAAAGAAACCGAGAGGGACCTGTGGGAGCGCGAACAGAATCATCGCTACAGGTGGACGATCGAACACATTCTCCCTCAGGGTAGCAACTTGCCTTCCGAGTGGGTCCAAATGCTCGGAGGCGATAGTGAGGCCGCCAACGACGTCCAACAGCGTGTTGTACACACCCTTGGCAACCTGACCATCACTGGGTATAACAGCAATCTCGGCAACCGATCGTTCGACTACAAGAAGACACGAATGGACGGAAGGGGAAATCCAATCGGCTTCAACAACGGACTAAGCCTCAATGCTGACGTGATCACTGCGAATATTTGGAATGAGACCGAAATCAATACCCGGACAGAGGTCTTGGCTCAGCGCACACTTGACCTCTTTCCAATCTAGGTGGCCCAGAACGAGATGGGCGAGCAACCACCAGGCGAACCCTTCGAGGAATCAATGAGACAGTGGGAAGCACAGCGAATCAGGGGATGGTTCTATCTACCCGAGGTGCCCGACTGCAAGGTCCCTGGCATCCTTTCGTGAAAGCCATTAGTAAGTAGCCTGAGTCCGTAATGGAAACTAGTCCTCGCATCACAGACGACCTGTCACCAAGTTGGCAAAGTGCTCTGGCACCTGCCCTCCGCAATGGTGAACTGATTCTCGCATGTTTCGCAGTGTCGCGGTCGAAACCGACGACTGACGCCACTGCGCTCACGAACATGCGCTTGCTCGGATTCCGCATGACTCGACTCTCGGACGACGTTGAGATCCCCTTGTCTATCGAGGTCAGAGATATCAAATCTTACAGCTTTACCAGTCGGCGAGCGTCACTTAGACTTTGCGTCTACGACTCAAATGGCGAGGGAATCGATTTCGGAATTGCGCATCCTGATGAGATCGGCTTTGCGCGAAGCCATCTCGACCGAATTCACGCGTCGCGAACCGCATCATCGATACCGACAGTCACGATTCCGACGATCGCTGCCAAGAATCGCTTGGGAGGTTCCATCGCCGAACCACTCGAAGGTTCGGCGAAACTGTCGACATTCGGGCCGAACCTTACCCCCGAGCAATGGGCGGCATTACAGAAGAGTTCCCGTCCAGGTGAGCAACCACTGTTCGTCCTGAACGCCGGTGGTCGCGGGCAACTTGCCGCGTTTACCGATCGTTTGGTTATCGTAAAACAGGGACTACTTGCTCAATTGACTGGCGGCAATGGAGTTTTCGAGGCGAGCTACCAGCAAATCCGAGATATCCATTTATGGCCAGGAATTATGTCGGGCTACCTCGAGGTCCAAACGTCGGGGATCGCGCCAATACGCTCCGGTAGCGCCGCCTTCAGCAAACCGAACTGCCTGCCGCTGGGTTCCTTGCAACAGAAGGAGCTACGTGGTGCGCTCAATGCGCTGAAGAGGATGGCCCAGTCAGCCGACCCGCCGCGGCCCTCGGAAACTCGAAATCTGGCACCCAGATCCACCGAGCGCCACCGTCGAACAGAGACCGTCCGGGAAGTGGGTGTGCGGCAATCAAAGACTCAGAGAGGGGAATCCACCCTCCAACGACTTTGGATCAGGGCGTTGACTGACCACAATAGTGTGCGATCCGAGTATGCCGCATACACGGCTGATCCCACGCAATTCTTCTTTCGACCGCTTTTATCCGATCTCGGTCACCCTGCAGTCGAGGCCTTCCACGATGCTTTCGCCGCCGCCGAGACCCTGCGAATCGACGACCACGTGCCCGACGACATGACCCTGGTACGCGAGTTCGCCGACCGCGTTACAGCCGCTAAACGTGCTTGGCGCACCGCCGATGCCCTGGCTCGGAAATCAGGTGACTCCCCCTTTACCACCGAGCAACAGCAGTTGCTTCGCCGTGCGCAGAAGTCCATCAACTTAGCCCTCGACGATCACACCTCCGCTAACGAGCGCGCAGCCGCATACTCGCGGGTGCTCGAGCTGTTCGACAAAACGCGGATCGACCCACCAGACAGTATCGCCATCGCACTGCGGGGACAGATCGACCGCGCAGTGCGGCAGGCTTTACCACCGGGATCTACCTGAAATCGGTATCTGGCTTTGATCGCGTCGACGACGGCGCTGTGGATTAGGGCAGATCAGGTGCGGGAAATCTACGTCACCATCTCCCGCCTCCACCGCCTTCATATTCGGGGTAATCCTCGCGGCCTAGCCTAAAAAAGGTTCTGGTTGCCGCAACTTTGGCATGTGACGTAGGCATCGGGGTTGTCACCGTCTTCCCAGGCGGCGGTGAACTGGCTTCCTCGCTTCATGGGCGTGTCACAGCTTGTGCAGCGACGCTCGATTCGCGGTCCTCGCGCTGAGAGCAAAACCTCAACGAGCTCGCCGCCTTCGAGGACAAACTCCACATCACAGGAGACGCACCAGTAGCCCTGCAAGGAGTCGAGGCAATACGGGCAGTTGTCGATCGTTGAGTAGTCCTGGCCTTCGGCGCTGTTGTCGTTCGGCAGATCGCTGGGACCGCCCGAACGACCCTGTTGACCCGCGAGCGAAATGAACTTTTTCACGAAGGACATGATTTCGATGCTACGTGGGCTGACCGTCCGCGAGGCACGCAGCGCTCACATATAACCAGGGGCTTCGACACTAATCGCGATGCGATCCGAGAGAAGATGGCTGCAATTAATGGCTGCGACGAACTTGTCCTTAACCGCGGGGCGATTCAGTGCGATCCGCGACAGCGAGTGAGGCGCTTGGTCGCATCCTCACAGCGGGAAGGCTGACCTTTGGGGGATCGCAGCTCGGCTACGGCCGCGGCGGCACGGGGACGCTTGCCGGGACGGGCACAGAGGTGGTGACTGTGGACTGTGGCGTTGGCGGGGATTCAAGGTTCTCCCGCGTACCTGCCGGTGCGGGACGGGTAACGGCTGCGGCGATCAGTACGCCGACCCCGAGTACGAGCATCGCGACGTAGAAGGGGGCGATCGACCATGACCGCCAGACAGACCACTCCGGGACGTATGACTGCTTGAGCTTCTGCCACGTCGTCTTCTCCGGCGTGCCGTCCGCTGGCGGCTCGTCAGCATCAGTCGGATCGAGAGTGAACCGTGGGACCATGCGTTCCGCTCGCGCGACGGTGTTGTAGAGCTTCCGGAAAGCCTTCTCGCTGCGCAGGTAGTTGGCGTCGAGATACGCGAAGAGGATCACCGCGATAACACCGAGAAGAGCGAGCGGCCACAGTTGCTGGGTTAGAGCGAAGCCGAACGCAGCTGTCGTGACCGGAAGGAGCCATCCCTTCGCGGACGAAGACGCCGCGGACTGTCGCGTCACCACCGCCTGGATGTAGTCGAGGTGCTTGCGTCGATCCTCGGGCGACAACTCCGGCTGTGCGGGCGGCGGAGTGGACCGGACCGCAGCTATCACGAGACGAAGGGCGTCGTCCTTGCTGGCTTCCGAGTATTCGGTTTCGGGTGGCCAGATCGGTCCGATCGCGTCCCCGCTTCGTCGAGGAACCAGGTGCACGTGAAGGTGTGGCACCGTCTGGGTAGCGGCATTGCCGTTGGACTGGATGACATTGAGGCCCTCCGGCAGGAGCGCGGAGCGTAGTGCCGAGGAGACGAACATTGCTGCGGACGATAGCTCCGCCGATTCCTCCGGTCGCAGTCCCCAGATGTCTTCCACGTGCCGCCTCGGCACCACAAGTACGTGGCCTAAGACGGCGGGTTCCGTCGGAAAGAACGCGACGACGTGCTCGTTCCTGTACACCTCCCGAACGTCTGGATCGTCGCCGGCGACGATGGCGCAGAACGGGCACGGTTCAGAGCTCACAGCAGTCGAGTCTTGGCCTGCGCAACCCAGCTCTCCAGGTTGTTGGACAGATTCGCGTAGGTGGCCTTGGTGTCAATCTGTCCCTGGAAGTTCGTCTGTGTCGGGTCGAACACGGGAACGCCGCTCACACCCGAAACCTTAGTGAACGGGTCCGCTCCGCGACCGTCGGCGCCGGAGCTCATCGATGCCAGCCCGTGGATGCGCACCCCGACGAGCGGCTTCTTGTCGTCCCACGCCTTCTCGATCTCGTACAACACCCACGGCCGAGAGGCGGTCTCCTGACCAATCAGAACGACAACGGCGCGTTTGTAGGTCATCTCCTTGTGGATCCAGTTCTTGATCGCCTGATCACCCTGCCGGCGCACCGCCTCCCACTGCTGGGCGCCAAGAAGAGGCTGACCCTCAAGCGCCCCGATCTGTCGGACGAGTTGCACTCGGTGCACGTCGCGCCCGTAGTGGAAGGAGTAGAACACAGTCTTGGTGGCCATCGTTGGCTCCTCTCAAGGCTTCGGCGTCCTGCCGGAAGCACGGTTCGTTGAGGTTAGCTCCGAGGGGTGACAAGAACGCCCCGCGCGTTCAAGAGCCCTCAACGGGTTCACCCGGTCGGACGACACGGAAGACGAATTGGGGCGCCGCAACACCCACGCTCGGACAGTTCATCGCAGCATCACTCAGACGGCAGGCCACGCGGGCGACACCGCGAACGTCTACCGCCAACTCCGCTGGAACTGCCATACGCCATGATCAGATCGTTGGGCTGACATGCCATCTCTTTCGCTGCGGCCGTCGGGACCTCCAACGCGAACGGCGGCGTGACACAGGGCCGCAAGAACTGAAACGATGCGATGAATCGGAAAATCATCCGGTCCGGCTTGATGCCCGGGATACCGCGAGCATCAGCATGTAGTGCCACACGGTCCCGGAACGTTGCCTTTTGACCGCGCACCGTGCCTCCCGTTCTTACTCCAGATCGAGTCCGAGGTACGAAGAGGTACGTACCCGGAACGTACCTCGTAACCGGATGAACGGTTCAGTGTCGTCTGATGGTAAGCGTCGGAGATATCGGCTGGACAACAAGGCAGGTCCCGGTGATGACCGCCGGGCCCCGCCTTTCTGGGATGCACGTCTACCGTGTCGGGCCAACTACGAGGCGAGGTCGGCGTCAAGAACACCGAATGACACCTCCGCCGCGTGTGCTATCGATCGATGACTGTGTCCAGTCTGGGTCCTCGGTGTTTACACCGGGTTGTTTGATTCCGACCAGTGACCAGCAAGAGATGTCCGGGTGGTGAGGGTTCTTCAGCTTGTTCGGAATGTAGACGTAGAAGTACGGGTCATCCCCAGGCGCTAGACGCAATTTGAAGCCCTCGGCGGTACCACTGTTCAGAGCCTCACGGGCTTCTTCGGCGTTGATCGCCCGTGCTTTGGGGTGGTGGACAGCGATGGTGCCCAGAGGAAGCTCCCGTTCACCGAGTTCGAGGTGAAGTCTTTGACGAAGTACGTGACGGGGCCGCCGGCGTCGAGGATCCGCTCGAGTTCAGGCGATGTCGTGCCGGTGAGAACCACGGTTCCAGTCGCGACAAGTGGCGAGGCAGTCAGATACCCATCGATCATGCAGCGCGCCACGCGGAGGTTGACACGATCCCAAGTCGATACCTCGGCAGGGAGCGCGAAATAGGTGGAGCAGTATGGTTGCACGGCCTCTAGGTCGACTGCGATACCGACGATCGTGGCAAGCTCGTCGATGTTGGTGAATTCGAGTCCATCCAGGCCGAGTACGCCAGCGCGCTGTCCCTCCAGGTAGAACTCGCAGGTGGACGTGGAGTGAAGGTTGACGAGCAGATCGACTAGCTGAATTACCTCGCGTGGCTGGATGTTTCGCATGTTGTACGTCATGTGAAGCGCTCCAGTATCGCCAGCCCTGTCTGGTTGGTCGATCTCTATGACAGCGTGATCGTAGAACTCGATCTTGATAGCCCACCCCTGGGTTCCGTGGTTGACGTAGGTCACTGTGCCCTCGTGGGCTGCCTGCAGCGCGCCGTTCTCATCCACGAAGCGCAACTCGGCTGCCTTCCCCTCAGCGTTCGGCAGCGATTCGGTAGTGATATGGAGCTCGCCGGTGGCGCCATCAGTCGCGAAAGCCGCTGGGCCAGTGATGGACACGTTTGACAGCGCTTCGGGTGGGAGCACAATCGTTCCACCAGAACCGTACTTGATTGACCGCTCGAACTGTCGACGCAGTTCGTCATGTTCGGGACCGAACCGTGTCGCGAAGCTCAGCGAGATCGGACTGTCCCGCCAAGCGTTTGGCGTCTTGGGGTAGGCAGAAAGCTCGACCATGCCGCCGACCCGTGCAAAGTTCACGCCCCAATGCAAGTCCATGGCATCGCCGCGACCTCCCAGGGCCGCGATTCGCTCTGTGAGAGCACGTGTCCCGCCGGCAAGTGACTCGGTCTCTTTGCCGTACAAGAGGATGTCGTTCTTGAGTTGATCGGTGGCTAGGTACTGGTGCACATCGGGGTACTGAGCGATCAGATCGTCGAGTTCCAGTCGGTCGGCAATTCTCACGCGAGGAGTGTCGTCGCGTTCGAGTGACTGGACGTACTTGCGTTCTCCTGGTGTGAGTTTGGTCGGAACGACGAGGATCCACTCGAACGGCAACGGACTGAGCTTGCAAGCGCGGTCAAACGACTTCTTAATCTGCTTCTGTCTCGATGTCTTTCTGTCCCCGCTGAAGCCATCGGCGAAGTACTTGATCTGATAGACGCGGCGGCGATCACCTTGTGCAACATCGATGTCCACTCCTTGATCGCCGCCTCGACCGTCGGGACTAACGACTTCAGCGATTCCTGACCACTGACGCCTGACGAGTGCTTCTACGACCCTTTCGAACTGGTCCTTGCCAAGTCCGGGCCAATCGACAGGTGTCAACGAGCGACCCCTCCGGGCTGCTCGCGAGCCGGCCGGTTTGGCTCACCGCCATACCTCGTGAGATGCCAACTCGCATGCGCGCGCAGCTGACGTAACTCGGTAGCGGCACTACTCCAAGGTGAGACGTCCGACAGGGCTGCTTCGATGAACTCAAGCTCCCGGATCAATGCGACACGATTTGCGGAATACGTTGTGGCACAGGCTTTTGAACAGAAGAGCGGTCGTCGTCCCTTGTTCTTGATGGGATACGAACACGGATTTGTGCATCCCGGATTCAGGCAGATGGCAACCGGGGGATAGAGAGTCCGGTGAGACAGGAGATCGTCGACCGATTTCGGGGTCGTCAGCGAGCGGATACTCATGGTGCGTTGGTCTACCAGGACGCACCGACAGGACGGCACGCCAAAGGCGGACCATCCTCCTCAAACAATGTGGGCTTCGGCGTATGCGCCAATCTTAGGCGGTGATTAGGGCATGCACTGAGCGGCTGACCTGCGACACGCCGAAAGATGGCAGCGGTGCAAATGAGGGATCGTCTCGTACTGTTCGAGGTGTGCCCGTTCATCGAGGGCGGAGGCAAGCGCTGCTGCGAACAGCGCCCGCCCCCTTACGGGCACCCGAACGGCTAGGAAAGGGGCCCGTCGTGGCTCATGGTAGTGCCTGTTGGTTGCGCTCCCGTCGTGTGACGGTGTTGCAGCGCGCCGACGTGTGGTGCCGCCGCCACTCGGGTCTGCCACCACCAGTGTGAGTGCTGTGCCGTAGTGGAATTGCTGCGGGACAGCGTTGCAAGATCTCGGCGTGCGTCGCCGGGAGTGCCGTGGGGGGCCGGAATAGGCCCCGGCCCCCCACGGGCGGCAGATGCCGCGTCCAAAACTCACAAGTTCTCAGCTAGGAGATTCTGGCATGTTCATTTCATCGTGCCCGCGGCACGAAATCAAGCGTACCGGCCTCATGTTTTGGGGGTGGTGGTGATGGCACGCAGCAAGGGTGGCCCGACGCCGCAACCCCAGCCGAACGATCGCGGCGGCAAGCGCGACACAGGTCGTAGGGTGCGCCACGACAAGTCCGAGGTTGTTGTCGGAACAATCTCCGCCGATGGTCTCGATGTAGATCGTCTGAATCGATTGCGCAGCATGGGTATTAAGGTGCGACAAGCTACTGTCGGGGAGTCGGTGCGAGAGGACGCGGCACGCGCACAGGCATCGGTCCCGTTTCGCTCGGAGATCGTCGACCGCGACGCGTTCGGCGCAATCGTGCACCTGTTGGTCGCCTACTTCTACGACTGCGGCCGGGTTGATCCGTTGCGCGCGCTTCGACGCAGCAACATCGACAGCTACCTGAGCACACGGCACCGCCCGACCCGGAGAACGGTGCGATACCTGTTGTACGCGGCGGGACACACGTTTCACCCGGGTGAATTCCCGCCGGCATTGACTCTCGATGCGCCGCGCCAGAACCGAACCTCGCCCGCAACACAAGAGGAGATCGCCGCGTTGTACCGGGTGGCGCTCACGCTCGGTGAGAAGTGGGGTCCCGCACTTACCGTCCTTTTGGATCTGATGGTCGGGGCCGGAGCGCGACCCGAAGAACTCAAGCACCTGCGTCGCAGCGATGTTCGGATCGAACGGCACCACGGCCAGCGTTGGGTCATTGTCACTCTCCAAACGCCACGGACCGATCCCAGGGACGTACCGATCATCGACGCAGAGATCGGCGACCGACTAGAGCGGTACGTCGCAGACGCACGTCATGACCATCTGCTCGCGTTCGGCAGCAATCCCACGGTGGAAAGAAACGGGATCAACCGCGTCAACGACCGTCTCGCAGAACGAGACCAACCCGAACATGTAAACAGCAAGGCCTTGCGCCACGCCTGGATGCGGGAGGCCGCCGGGGTCTTTCCTGTGGACCAGTTCTGCTACTTGGCGGGTATCAGGAGCCTCAGCCACGTGGACGAACTGGACCTTGTGATGGACAGCACCGGCACCATCGACGAGATCACCTCCTACCTTGTGGACGGTGCCGAGTGAGCGTCCACCCGAGCATCAACCACCCAGAAGTCCATACCGGGGAGCGAATCTTCCTGCTGGCGGTGGGGATCGTCGAACGATCCGGAGTTGCCGCCATGATTGAGCAATGGCGACTTGAACGGATCGCAGCGCCGCGAGGAGCGTTCCGGGGCGCACTGCCGTACACAATCACATCGCTGCTCGTTGCACTGGCATGTGTTCTGCTCAGAGGAGGTGCACCGACGATCCGCACGACGTTTCGGACGCTTCTGGATTTCAATACAGCGCAACTTGCTCGAGTCGGAATCGACGAGGCGGATCTGGTGGCGATCAGATCCGACGCCGACCGTGCGTTGAAGAGTTTCCGCAACTGGGTTGATCGCACTTTGGCATGCCTGGATTCCGCTCCCGACCAACCCGCCGAACGAATCCCGGTGGCAGAACATAAGGCGATCATTCGAGCCCGCACACCCGAACAGGTGAACCTCTACAGCACCGCGGCGCAACGACTATCAACCGTCGTCAACCGCATCCTCGTCGGCTCAATCCCCGCCGAGTACCAGAAGAGTGGGCGCGGTGACGTCGTTGTCGACGAAACGATTATCGACACTGCAGATGGCACCTACGACCTTGGTGTCACTGACGACCGCAACCGGTCGGCCATCTACTTCGGTGGCTACTATCGCCGGGACTTCCGCAATCGCGTCGACGCCGAGGGGAATCCGCTGACGAAGAAACGGGCGTGGGGAATCGGTGTCACCGCGGTCAGCAGCGTCGGGCCGCCCGATGCCTTGCACAACCGGCCGATCCTGTTCACCGGCATCGCTATTCACCCACCGACATCGGGTTCACTCGAAGGGCTCGACGAAGCCATCGAGCATCATCAGCGCAATGGGTTCGACAGTCGACCCATAAGCCGCACCGCCCGATGGCCGCTGATCACCTTCGACATGGGGTACTTGAAGGACGGCCTTGGCCGTTGGCAGTTCGACCGCAAGTATGCTGCGGTCTACCGTTACCCCGAACACTGGCGACGCGACTTCGAGAGCGTTCCGGCGCAGCCCGGTGGTGTCAAGCCTGGCCCCGTGCAATTGTCGGGCGCTTGGTACTGCCCCACAGCGGCTGGCATCTCCCTTGGCAAGGACTACGTGAAGCCACTACGCGACGTGCTCGACACAGACGAATGGGAGGCTCGCGAACGCCGACTCCGTCAGCTCCTGCCGAGGCTGATGGGCGTCGACAGGCGACTGATCGAGCGCAACACTCGACCAGGACGCCCCGCTGAAGGCGCACTGCCCGACAAGGCGGTCAAGATGGTGCTGAGCTGCCCGGCCAGCCTGGGCAACGTCCGCTGTTCCCGTTGGCACAACCCGGACACCGAGGACCGGCTCGATCTGCCTTACATCGAGCCCGGGACGGACATGCCGCTGTATCCGTGCTGCACACAGCGCAGCGTCACGATCACGCTGACCGACGACCAACGCAAACGTCAACAGCTCAGTCAGTGGGCACCCGGATCCAACGACCACGCGATCTACCACGAGGCCGCACGTGCGCTCACCGAGCAGAGGTTCAACTTGATCAAATCGCGGACAGTCGCCGGCCTTGTGCATCTCAAGTACGGGCCGCGCCGCGAACCGCTGGTCAAGCTCATCATCGCGATGCGTTCGCCGTCGTGAACGTCCGCGAGATCGAGCGATTCGAAGCGTCGAACCGTGACCGTCCCGAATCAATCGCCGCGAAATGGCGCCGACTCGAAGAGGACCTCGGACAGGCGCCGATCCGAATGCCCAACCGCACATGAACTACTGAAGGCCGCAACATGACTGAGGGCGGCCCGGAGCCCGGGCCGCCCTCAGTCATGTCATTGGCCCCGGGAAACCAATCGAAGATTGGCCGCCCATCCAGATTCCGGAACTCTGTCAGCGGCTCTGCGCTGGGCGAATCGCACGGCAGGTTCCATCACCCCACCCAGGGCCATCTCCGCTACGACCAATCCAGGGCCCGCGGCCAGCATGCAAGGACTGCGCGGCCAACCGCCGAGAACTCGTCGGAGATTCGGCATAAACTAGCCGGATTTCAGCCCACGAAACACTACGACTGCAGGCATGATGAATTGCTCACCACGAGCAGTTCAGCTCAATGCGGTACATGAGGTCAGGTTGCGGAAACGCGGCCTGGCCTTTTGTTTTCCGCGGCTCACGCGATACACCCTGTCTTGCACTGCTTTTGGGTTGCGCAAACGAACCTGATTCCGGTCATCCCGATCAGGGGGCGACCACGACCTTGCCGAGAGCCCGACCTTCGCCGACCAGGGCCAGCGCGTCGGCGGTGTCCTCCAACGGGTAGGTCCGGTCGATATGGATGGCGACCTCGCCCGCGAGGCACATGTCTGCAAGCGGACTGAAATGCTGGGGCCCCTCCTTGACCGCGAGTACGCCGATGCGTCGGCCGGTGAAACGGCCGACAACTGCGCCGGCAGTCAGGACACGTAGCAACGTCGGTACCGATCCGCCAACACACAGGTATCGGCCACCGGGCTTCAAGGCTCGGCGGTAGGCGAAGACCGACCGAGACGCGACCATGTCGAGGATGAGATCGTAATGGCCGGTGGTGAAGTCGCCGGCCTGGTAGTCGATGACCGAGTCGGCACCGAGTGAGCGCATGAAGTCGAGCTTGCCTGCGTTGTCGACGGCGGTGACATGGGCTCCGGCCCGCTTGGCGAGTTGGATCGCGAACGTTCCCGACCCGCCTCCGGCACCATTGACGAGCATTCGCTTCCCGGCTGCTGCGTCTCGGGTGCCCTGAACGGCGATGGCGCCGGACTGGGGGATCGTCGACGCTTCGGCAAAACCGAGTTCAGATGGCTTGTGCGTCAACACCGATTCGGGTGCGATCGCGTATTCGGCGAAACCACCCTTGAGACGGAGGTTGTCGCCGTACACCGCGTCACCGGCGCGGAACCGTGTCACGTCGTTGCCGACGTCATCGACCCACCCGGCAATGTCAGACCCGAGTGTCGGTCGCGCCGGCCGTCGTACTCCACCGGTCCGCGAGTAGGCGGGTCGACCGCGCAGAGTCTCCCAATCACTCAGATTTATCGACGTCGCAACGACTTTCACCCGTACATGGTTCGCCGCCGGGCTGGGAATGGGCACCTCTTCGACGCGCAAGACAGCCGGTGAACCATACCGGGACTGCACAACGGCCTTCACCTCTCCGATGGTATCGCCGGGGACGTGCGGAAGTGGCGCGATCGAGCTCTCGGGTCCGGTCGGGCCCAGTTGCTTAAGGTCGATGGCATGCCGAACACACGACAGATGACCAACGGCCTGTTCATCCGGGCGTTGCAGGTTCATCAGTTCCTGTACGAGAAGTCCGACGGACTAATCGGCCATCGCCTGCTGATGGGCAATCCGACGTTGCTGCTCCGCACAACTGGGAGGCAAACCGGGCGGGCACGGTGCAACGCCCTCACCTACGCGCGGGACGGACAGCGATACCTCGTCGTCGCATCCAACGGTGGATCACCAAGACCGCCAGGATGGTTGGCGAATCTGAAGGCCGACGCCGATGTCGAGATCCAGGTCGGGCGACGCCATCTGCAGGCGACCGCCCGAGCCACGTACCCCGACGACCCGGACTACGCACGACGGTTCGCGATCGTCGACAAGGTCAACAAGGGGCGCTACGCGGGATATCAGCGGAAGACCACGCGACCGCTGGCAATCGTCGAACTCACGGTACCGACCCATCCAGACCGGTGATCCCGTCAGCCGTGGTAGAAACACACCGATGCGTCGACGACCGATGACCCGGCTGGCCACCCTCGTGGTGGCTGGGTTGATCGCGGTCGGATGCGCCGACGAAACCCTGTCCGAACGCACGGCTTCCGCGTCGCCGGCGATCACCTCGCCGAGAGTTCAGGTGGTATCGCCGGCAGCGCGGGCGGCCGGTCTCATCGACGTGCGCACTGTGGTGCCCGACGCCCTGATCGACCTGCGCTACGCGACAACGAACAACTTCGTCGGAGTTCGCCTCTACCCGCCGAATGCGCGCTGCCTGGTACACGAATCGATGGGAGCGGGGTTGCGTCGCGCCGCGCAGCAGTTGCGACGCAGCAATGAGGTGCTGGTGTTCTGGGACTGCTATCGCCCGCACTCGGCGCAGCAGACCATGTACGAGAAGGTCCCGAATCCCGCCTGGGTGGCGGCGCCGGGACCGTACTCACGCAGCCACGAGTCGGGGCGTTCGGTCGACATCACGCTGGCCGCGCGTCGGGCCAGTTGCGCGCCGAGCCGTCGGATCGCCGATCGTTGCCTCGTGGAGATGGGCACCGATTTCGATTCCTTCACGCCCCGCGCCACAGCCTACGCGACCAACGGGGTATCTGTTGCTGCACAACGTAATCGAGCGCGACTGCGTGGGGCGATGACCGCCGGCGGACTCTCTCCCTATTCGGGGGAGTGGTGGCATTTCGACGGTGCCGGCGCCGGTGTTCGGCGACCGATTATCGACGTGCCGCCGCTGTAGCTCAACACTCGCGTCCTACGCGTTCATCTCGCTACACGGTAACGTCTTCGGCTACTCGGCCCTTGACAAGCGGCCGCACTCTCACCGACGAGGAGTCGCCACATGAAGCCGATCGATCGTCGGATGTTCCTGGGCGGTGCCGCCCTCCTCTCGGCGGGACTCGTCGCCGGCTGCGCGACGTCGTCGTCGGACGACTCCGGATCCTCCTCGTCGTCGACGACTCCGCCGAGCGGCGGACTGTCCTTCGATCCCAAGGCCTACACCGAGAAGACGACGACGATCGCCACCGACGCGGGCGACAAGAAGGTCACCTACCGGTTCTATGGGCCGCTGATCTACGTCGCGCACCCGGTCAACTCCGAGTATCAGAGCCTCACGATCAGCGTGCCGACGAGCATCGACGGCAAGGCGATCGACGCGAATGATGCACCGATCGTGTTCGCCAACTCGGTGGGCGGGTATATGCCTGCGTCGGTGAAGGATTCGACCGGTGTCGGCGGCTCGATGTCGATGGGCGGTATGGGTGGCCCGGGCATGAGCGGCGCATCTGGTGCCAGCGCCGCGCCCGGCGGGATGCCGAGTATGCCGGGTGGCATGCCGGGCATGGCCGGCGGTGCGTCCCAGGGATCGGCGAGCCCGAGTGGCGAGGTCCAATCCGGCGGCAATGCGATGGTCAACGGCATGGGCAAGTTGGTCAACCTCGCCCAACAGGCGGTGGCCGCCGGTTACGTGGCCGTTGAACCGGGTTGTCGTGGACGAACTCTCGTCAACGGCAGCGGCGAGTACTACGGCGTCGCGCCCGCCGCGATCGTGGACCTCAAGGCGGCCATCCGCTACTTGCGCGCCAACGCCGACCGCATTCCGGGCAACACCGAACAGATCGTCTCGACCGGCACCAGTGCGGGTGGTGCGCTGTCGTCGCTGCTGGGTGCCTCGGGCAACAGCGACCTCTACCGCACCGAACTCGAGGCCCTCGGCGCGGCAGCGGCCGACGACGCGATCTTCGCCGTCGGTGCCTGGTGTCCGATCGCCGACCTCGGCCACGCCGACGGTGCCTACGAATGGAACTGGGGCACCAACCCGGTCGCCTCTACTGGCGCCCAGCCCAACCAGACGCTCTCCGGGCAACTCCGCGACCAGTTCGCCGCCTACATGCCCACCTTGAAACTGAAGGGCCTCAATAACTTCGGCGATCTACGCGCCGCCAACTACAACGAGTACCTGATCCAGACGTACCTGCAGCCGTCCGCGACCCGCTACCTCACCGGCCTGTCGACGGCCGACCGCACCGCCTACCTGCAGGCCAATCCGTTCATCACGTGGTCGAACAACGCCGCCACGTTCACCTGGGAGGGATACCTCACCCACGTCGGCGCCCGCAAGAAGACGCTGCCGGCGTTCGACGCCTTCGACCTGTCCGCCGGGGAGAACAACCTCTTCGGCCACGGCACCACCAAGGCCCGGCATTTCACCGAGTTCAGCGCGCAGCGGGCCACCTCGGGCAACACCACCCTCGACGCCGACATCCCGAAGCTGCTCGATCAGATGAACCCGATGTACTTCCTGGAAGACCGGAACCCGGACCGCAGTAAGCACTGGTGGATTCGCCTGGGCACCAAGGACACCGACACCGCGCTGACCGTGTCCTGCAATATCGCTGCAGCAGCGGCCGGTCTCGGCGACCAGGTGAATCACCTCATGTACTGGGACGAGGGACACGGCGCCAACAGCGATGCCGCGGACTTCATCGCGTGGATCGGTCAGATCACCAAGCAGTGAGTCCGGCCCAGATCAGTTCTGCGGGAAGTTGAGGGTCAGCGGTGCCGCCGGCCCCATACTCAACGCTGCCAACACTTCCGGCGTGATCCCCGGTCGGAAGGTCGCCGCCGCGCCGCGCACATCCGAGCCGTTCCCGATCGACGACAGGTCCACGTCGGCGATGTCGACACGACGCAGCGCGTCGGTTCCGTTCATGTTGGTGGTCGAGGTGGCCATACTCAATACCCCTCGGCCGTTGCGCACCCGAATCACCGGGTCCACCAACGCGATCTCGGCGAGATGGAATCGACTGAACGCGACGATCGTTCCGCGATAGCGGATCTCACCGGTCCCGTTGCGCAGGTTCGACGAGGTGCGGGTGTAGGTCAGGTTGCCGCGCGGGTCGACTCCGGCTCCATCGGAGCCCGAGATGCCGCCCCCGGCGGTCTGCGTGACGATCCGATGAAAGCTCGGCGAGTAGGCCCACACGAGATCACGTCGCGCCTCGGCCGGGGTGTTCGGCCCTGGCGCCGTCGAGTAGTTGATCGGCACCGACCGCTCCTGGGCGGGGTTGTCGGCGCCGGCCGCGCCATAGGTGTAGATGCCGTAGCGGGCGCCGGCCGGAATCGTCTTCGGCGTGGTGGCAACGATTTTCGCGGTGAACGAGCCGTCAGCGCGCAGCGGCACCCACTGCTGGCGGATGGTGCGCCGCAGGTCGAACGGTGCCGTCGGCACCTGTGCCAGTGCCGAGGGAGCCAGTGCCCACTTGACCGCGGAACGGTTTGTGGCGCGGGCGGATTCGGGTGCGCCCGCCGACGGCTTCCAGTTCGGGGCGAACGCACCGAAGGCGATGAACGTCCCGTGCGGCACCCCCGGCGGCACCGGAACCGGCAGCCCGTAGCGGTTTGCGTTCGGATCGAATCCGGCCCCCTTGACGACGAGGGTGTCGCCGGGATGGATGACCGACTGGCCGACCGGGGTCGTACCGTCGGCGCGGAACACGGTGATCTGCGCGGTGGTCGCCGGCGCGGCCGTCGCCGTCGTCGTCGCGATGCCGGACAGGGCCAGTACGAGCGTCACCACAAATCCGACAAAAACCCTGAACGTCACCTTTGACATGAGGGCATGCTAACCATCAGCGGTGGCGTCGAACAGGGGCAATGGTCCTTGGTCGAGGGAATCGACTTCACTCGAAAGCGGAGTTCGAACCTTCAGGATGCACGTGATCTCGCATCGCCTGTAGGTGAGCCATCATGGGGTGCCGGTTCGCGAGTCGGGCGTTCTCGGCGTCTTAGCTGACCAGCGGGTGTGCTGAGGATCCTCAGCACGCTCGGAGGAACTTTCTCGCCCGCGAGTCGACTGTGTTTCTGGACATTTTCTGCGGCATGACGGACCGAGGCTTCCCAAGCCTCATCATCTTCAATACCCGTAGGCCGTCCCATCAGGTCATCCTTTGCTATTCGGTGCAGGTGGAGACCGTGCACTCCGAGGATAGCTGTGCCGAGCAAATCCGCAGTCCAAGCTATTCTCGGACGAGTCGTCCAATCGTTTCTGTGGCTATGGGTCAACGTCAACGTCGCCGAGGTCCACTTCGGCTTCAAGTCAATCCGCTGGACGTCATGAAGTCACCCCACCGAGGCCCAGCTTGGGATGAACAACCCGAGAAGCAACCAAGCAACCATGGCGAGTCCGGTAACGATCAAAACTCCGCTGACGCAGAGACCGGCCTGTCTCAGACGACGAGAATCAGGCGCGGATACGTCGTCCGTCTCCGACACTGAGTCAGACACGGCGTGGCGGGATTCTCGTGTGATCCGCGATGGTATTGAAGCTGTTTCCCCTCCACGACATTCGTCTACTCCCCAGCGATTACACAAAGGATCGATCCGGCATCTGCTCACAGCTTGGTGCCGACAGAGGACAGAGTCGGCGATCGAGGTTTCGCTAATGCTGCATGGGCAATTGACCGAAGGCCGGCATGTCACCAGGGAGTCATCCGCACAAACGACATACGCGTACGGTCGACCACCATGGACACCCTCGCCACCCGGCTGACCACCAGTGACGGCATCTCCATCGCCTACCGCGTGATCGGCGACGACCCCACCCGGCCGCCGGTGGTGCTGCAGCACGGGTTCGCGGCGAGCGCGGCCCGCAACTGGGAGGCGCCGGGCTTGGTCAACGCGCTCCTCGACGACGGGCGCCGGGTGATCCTCGTCGACGCCCGCGGACACGGCGAATCCGACAAGCCACACGACCCGGCGCACTATGGCGAACCCCGCATGGCCCGCGACCTCATGGAACTGTTCGACGCCCTCGGACTCAGCGAGGTCGACCTGGTCGGCTACTCGATGGGGGCCATCATCTCGCTGCTGACCGCGGCACAGGACACCCGCATCCGACGGCTCGTGATCGGCGGTGTCGGCGCGGGCGTGATCGAGCTCGGCGGCGTCGACACCCGCGTCATGAACGACCGAAACCTGGCGGCCGCCCTGCGCGCCGACGATCCCGACACCATCACCGACCCGGTCGCACGCGGTTTCCGTGCCTTCGCCGAGGCCTCCGGCAACGACCGGTTCGCGCTCGCCGCCCACGCCGAGAGGGTGCACCGCGAACCCATCCTGGTCGACGCCATCACTGCGGCCGTCACCGTCATCGCGGGCACCGAGGACGCCCTCGCCGCCCGCCCGGAGGTCCTCGCCGACGCCCTACAGGCGCACCTCATCCGAGTGCCGGGCGATCATCTCGGTGCGGTCCGAACCAACGAATTCCGCGACGCCCTGCTCACCGCGCTGCGCTGACGGACGAAAACCAAGCCACCAAACACTTGAACCTGAACGCACCTTCAAGTACGTTCTGGACATGCACCTCGATGGCAAAGTCGCAATCGTGACCGGTGGTGGCGGCGGAATCGGCGCCGCGCTCGCCGAAGCGCTCGTGTCCAAGGGGACCCGCGTCGTCCTCACCGACATCAACCGGCACGCGGTCGACGCAGTGGCCGCACGCATCGGCGAATCGTCGCCGGGCACGGTGGCCGCGACCGCAGGCGACGCCGCGTCGTCGAAGCACATCGATGAGGTAATCAGCTTGGCTGCCGACCACTTCGGTCCCGTCGACCTCTACTTCGCCAACGCCGGAATCGGCGGTGCCCCTGGTCTTTTCGCCACCGACGAAGAATGGTCGACGGTCGTCGACATCAACGTCATGGGCCACGTCCGCGCCGCGCGGCGTCTCGTACCGGAATGGCTCGAACGCGACGGCGGCTACTTCATCTCCACCGCCTCGGCGGCCGGCCTGCTCACCCAACTCGGCTCGGCCACCTACTCCACCACCAAGCACGCCGCGGTCGGCTTCGCCGAATGGCTCTCCGCCACCTACGGCGACCGAGGGATCCGCGTCAGCTGCCTGTGCCCCATGGGCGTCGACACCAAACTCCTGCGGCCCGAAGGCGGTGCCACCGACGACGCCGCGAAGCTGATGCAGCGCGCTGTTGAGACCGCCGGTCGCGTCCTCACCCCCGCCGAGGTCGCCGAGACCGTCCTCGCCGCCATCGACGCCGAGCAGTTCCTCATCCTGCCGCACGCCGAGGTGATGGACATGTACCGCCAGAAGGGGTCCGACTACGACCGGTGGCTGCGCGGCATGCGTCGCTACCAGCGGACGCTCGAGAGCGCCGAATAACCGCGGCGCCCACCACAGACTGCCCGCAGCCACCGCTGCCCAACGAAGGAGATACCGATGGATCTGCTCAACCCGTCCGAGCGCGCCGAGAAGTACCGCGCGCAACTGCTCGAGTTCATGGACACCCACATCTACCCGAACGAGGCGGTGTACGAGCAGCAGATGCGGGAGTCGGAGAACCCGCACGCCACTCCGCAGATCCTGTTGGACCTCAAGGCCAAAGCCAAAGAGGCCGGCCTGTGGAACCTCTTCCACCCGCACGCGGAGTGGGGTCCGGGGCTGACCAACCTCGAGTACGCGCCGCTCGCCGAGATCATGGGCCGCGTCACCTGGGCATCGGAGGTCTTCAACTGCAACGCCCCCGACACCGGAAACATGGAAGTCCTCACGCTTTTCGGCAACCAGGAGCACAAGGAGCGCTACCTCACGCCGCTGCTCGACGGTGAGATCGCCTCCGCATTCGCGATGACCGAACCGGCCGTCGCCAGCTCGGATGCCACCAACGTCGAACTGTCCATGGTGCGCGACGACGAGAACGACGAGTACATCCTCAACGGCCGGAAGTGGTTCGCGTCCAACGCGATGCGCCCGGACTGCCAGGTGTTCATCGTCATGGGCAAGACCGACCCGACGGCACTACCGCACCGGCAGCAGTCGATGATGGTCGTCCCCCGGGACGCCCCCGGTCTCACCATCGTCCGCAACCTGCCCGTCTTCGGCTACGTCGACCGAGAAGGCCACGCGGAGCTCCTCTTCGAGAACGTCCGCGTTCCCGCTTCCGACGTCCTCAAGGGCGAGGGCGAAGGCTTTGCCATCGCGCAGGCACGTTTGGGACCGGGCCGCATCCACCACTGCATGCGCACCATCGGCGCGGCCGAGCGGGCACTGGAACTCATGTGTGCCCGCGCCTCGAGCCGAGTCACCTTCGGCCAGCCCATCTCCGAGCGCGCCAATATCCAGGACTGGATTGCCGAGGCCCGCATCGATATCGAGATGGTCCGGCTGCTCACCCTCAAGGCCGCCTACATGATGGACACCGTCGGCAACAAGGCTGCGGCCACCGAGATCGCCGCGATCAAGGTCGCGGCCCCGAACATCGCCCTGAAGATCATCGACCGCGCCATCCAGGTGCACGGCGGCGGCGGAGTCACCGACGACTTCCCACTCGCCATGGCCTACGCCCACATTCGGACGCTGCGCCTGGCCGACGGCCCGGACGAGGTGCACAAGCGGGCCATCGCCCGGCGCGAATTGCGGCCCTACCGCAAGAGCGAGACCGCTTCGGAAACCGTTGCCGGCGTGTCGGATCAGGCCCTGATCTCCCGGTGAACGCACAACCACAGCCGACCACGGTCGTCATCCCGGACACGGACATGACGGCCCTGGTCGGCTGGCTCTCTACCGTCGGTGTCCACCCGACCGGTGAGATCAGCTGCACCCGAGTCGGTTTCGGACAGTCGAATCTCACCTACATCGTCACCGACGAGTCTGGACAGCGCTGGGTGCTGCGCCGACCGCCGAGCGGACACCTGCTGGCCTCGGCGCACGATGTCGCCCGCGAGGCCCGGATCTTGTCCGCGCTGGCCGACACCGACGTGCCCGTCCCGACCATCTACGGGGTCTGCACCGACGAGACGATCAGTCCGGTCCCGATCGTCGCCATGGAGCACGTGAGCGGCGCGGTGATGACGGATCCGTCTGCCGCCGAGCCCCTCTCGCACGAGATCCGGCACGCCATCGGCATGTCGATGACCGACACCCTCGCGCACATTCACGCAGTGGATCTGGGCGCGGTGGGTCTCGACGATCTCGCGAGTCAGAAGCCCTACGCGCCACGGCAGCTGAAGCGGTGGACCGCGCAATGGGAGAACTCCAAGACGCGCGAGAGTCCAGAACTCGAAGCGCTCACCAAACGCCTCGCCGACAACATTCCCGAACAACGCGAAACAACCTTGGTACACGGGGACTTCCACATCCGCAATGTCATGGTCGATCCATCGACGGGGTCGGTGATCGCCGCTCTCGATTGGGAACTCTCCACGCTCGGTGATCCGCTCGCCGACATCGGCAGTACCCTCGCGTATTGGCCGGAACGTACCGATGCCCGCCTCCTGGGCGACCCCGTGGAGGTCATGGACGGATTCCCCGGCCGCTCCGAAATGGCCGCGTCCTACCTCGAGAAGACCGGGCGCGACGCGCAGGCGCTGCACTATTGGCACGCGTTGGGACTGTGGAAGATCGCGATCATCATCGAAGGTATCCTTCGGCGTGCCAAGGACAACCCATCCAACCGGGCCGCGCACGGTGTGCCGACAGCTGACTACGCCGATGCGCTGATTGCCCGGGCTATCGCGGTGGCCGACGAGGCAGGACTATAGAACGATGTCGAAGGAATCCGGTGGCGCCACCAAGACCCCACTCACCGCACGCGGGGAACGCACCCGCACGGGGCTGATCACCGCGGCCCGCACGGTCTTTGAACGCGACGGCTTTCACGCCGCGCGACTGACCGACATCACCGCGGAGGCCAACTGCGCCACCGGATCCTTCTACACCTACTTCGACAGCAAGGAAGAAATCCTCGACGCCGTCCTCGCCGAAGCACAGGAGGACATGCTCCACCCGGGCCTGCCGCACGTCGAGCCGGCCTCCGATGACGACCCCACCGCGGTGATCGAAGCCTCCAACCGGGCGTACTTCGAGGCGTACCGCCGCAACGCCCAACTGATGCTGGTGCGTGAACAAGTCGCCGGCCTGAGTCCCGAGTTCCGGGAGAACCGCCGACGTCGCGGCCTGGTCTTCGTCGAACGCAACGCCAAACTCATCCGCGACCTCCAAGCCCGCGGCGTCGCCGACCCCGATCTCAATCCGTCAGACGCCGCAAGTGCCCTGTCCGGCATGGTGTCCCGCATGGCTTATCACGCCTTCGCCCTCAACGACGGTTCCTCCGACATGGACGACCTCGTCTTCACCGCAACTCGCCTGTGGGTCAACGCGATCGGCCTGCGGCGCCCCTCTGCCGGTTGAGTCGAGACCACTACCGCACCGACGCCCCCAACCCTTCCCGATCAATCGCGCGCTTGAGAATCTTGCCCGTCGCACCCTTCGGCAACGCGTCGACGAATTGATAGATCCGCGGCACCTTGTACGCACTCAGCCGCTCTTTCGCCCAGGCCCGCAACGTATCCGGATCGATGACCACACCGGGTTTGGGTGCGATGACCGCCGCGATCTCCTCGCCGTAGTGCGCGTCGGGCACCCCGATCACCGCGGCCTCGACGATGTCGGGGTGGGTGTAGAGCACCTCTTCCACTTCACGTGGATAGACGTTGTAGCCGCCACGGATGATGAGATCCTTCACGCGGTCGACGATGCGTACATTGCCGGCCGCGTCGATCGCGCCGAGATCGCCGGTCTTGAACCAGCCGTCGACCAGTTCTGCCGCGGTGGCATCCGGCCGATTCCAGTACTCCTTCATCACCGTCGGGCCCTGGATGAAGATCTCGCCGACGACGTCGGTGTCGAGGACCTGCCCATCCGGATCACGCACCTCGACCCGGCTGCCCGGCACCGCCGGCCCGACTGTGCCCACCACCGGGTGGCCGTTGACGTCGTGAAAGGTTGCCACACCGCAGGTTTCGGTGAGCCCGTAGCCTTCCAGCACGGTGCAGCCGAAGGTCTCTTCGAACTCGCGGATCACCTCCGCCGGCAGCGCCGCACCGCCGGAACCGCCGAGCCGCAGTGCGGTGAAGTCGTCGGGTGAATAGCCCTCGGCCACCTGCAGCATGGCGTTCCACATGGTCGGGACACCGCAGGCGATGGTGATCTGCTCGTCGCGCAGGAGGTCCAAGAGTTTCGTCGGCACAAAGGGATTGATCAGCGAGAGGCTGCAGCCCTGCGACAGCGCCCCGTTCATCACCACTGCCTGACCAAACACGTGGAACAGCGGCAGCCCCGTCGCCCACCGGTCCTCCGGCGTCACCGCCATCAGCGTCTTGAACGCCACCGGACATGCGTTGATGTTGCCGACCGTCAGCGCCGCACCCTTCGGGCGGCCTGTCGTCCCCGAGGTGTACAAGATCACCGAGATGTCGTCGTCGGTCCGATCCACATACGACGGAACGGGATCCGGCAGATCGTCGGCGGTCTCGTACGGCCCGATCTCGACGAACGGCACGCCTGCCGATTCTGCGCTGCGTCGTGCATTCTCGGCACACTCGTGCCATGCGATCACCATCGACGTCCCGGAATCGTGCAGAACGTAGTCGATCTCCGGTGCCGTCGACATCACGTTCATGGTGATGCCGACGGCGCCGAGGGTCTGCAGCCCGTAGTAGGTGATCACGAACTCCGGGATCGACGGCGCGATGAACACCACCCGATCACCCTCGGCCACACCGAGTTCGGCCAGCCGAGCGGCTGAACGTGCAATCTGCTCTCGCAGTTGGGCGTAGGTGAGACGGCGGTCGCCGCTGGTGACGGCGATGCGGTCGGGAGTGTCGTCGGCGAACGCCCAGATCTTGGCGACAGTGCTGGCCATGCTAGTCCTTGCTCGAAAAGTGCTGTCCGGATGCCGAAATTACTCGAAATAGCGCCGCGGGACGTCAACCAGCATCGAGGTGATGTCCTTGTCGCTGACACCACGTTCCCGCAGCGCGGGAAGCACATCCTCGCTGATGTGGCGGTAGTTCCACTTCGGCACGGCCTGCTTCTTCGCCTCGGGATCGAACCAGTCGATGAAGCACGCGGCGTCGTGCGCCAGCGCCATCCGATCGGCATAGCCCCTCTCGCACAACGCAACCACGGTGTTGATGCGGTCTTCGAAGGGCAGCAGGACGTCGAGGCCGAAGCGGTCCATGCCCAGGATGGAGCCGGCGTCGGCGAGCTTCATCAGGTAGTCGAGGTCGGTGGAGTCACCGGAGTGGCCGATGACGACCTTGGTCAGGTCGACGCCCTCCTCCTTGAACACGCGCTGCGCGACCAGCCCGGACTCCGTGTGCGGGTTGGTGTGCACGGTGATCGGTGCACCGGTGTTCGCGCTGGTCTGCCCAACAGCCCGCATGACCCGCTCCACACCCGGCGTCAGCCCCTGTTCTTCGATGGCGCACTTGAGGAATGCGGCCTTCACTCCGGTGTTGGCGATGCCCTCGGTGAGGTCCTTGGTGAAGAAGGTGACGAGTGGTTCCGGGGTGTCGAACAGCAGGCCGGGACCGGTGTAGTGGAACTGGAACGGGATCTCGTTGTAGGTATAGACGCCGGTCGCGACGACGACCTTCAGGTCGATCTGTTCGGCGATGCGCTGCACGCGCGGAATGTAGCGGCCGAGGCCCAGCACTGTCGGGTCCAGGATGGTGTCGATGCCGAGCTGCTTGAGCTCAGTAAGGTCCCGCACCGCCTCGGCGATCTTCGCGTCCTCATCCCAGTCGTCCTGGAAGTTCTGGTTGTACTCGGTGCCCAGCACAAAGATGTGCTCGTGACAGAGAACATTGCCGAGATCGGCGGAATCGACGGGTCCGGTGACGGTGTTGACGGTGCTCATTACGGGTCCTCCACATCGGTGTGTAGACAGGGTGCAGACATCAGTGTGGCTTGCATCACTCCGCGAGAACAGTAGTTGAGACTGAGTTCAAGTTCAAGACACAACCGACACGGTCACGTTGCAGGCTCCGGCAAGTCGTGCATCATGGACCAATGCCGACCGCGAAATCCCCTGGCACGGCGGATACCCCCTCGTCTTCCAGTGCCGCCACCCGGGAAAACGTCATCCTGATCCACTGGCACGATCTGGGACGTCACCTCGCGTGTTACGGCTACGACGGCGTGGACAGCCCCAACCTCGACGCACTCGCGGCCGACGGGATCCTGCTCACCGAGGCCCACGCCACGGCCCCGCTCTGCTCCCCGGCGCGCGGGTCGGTGTTCACCGGCCGCTACCCGCACCGCAACGGACTCGTCGGTCTCGCCCACCATGGGTTCGAGTACCTGAGCGACGTGCGCACGTTGCCGTCGCTACTGTCCGAGGCCGGCTACCGCACCGTGCTGTTCGGCATGCAGCACGAGAGCGCGGATCCCACCGGCATCGGCTTCGACATGGTCGACGTCTCCGACTCGCTGTGCGATTACGTCGTCGCCCGCTCTCAGGACTGGCTGCGCGATCACGTCGATGCCTCCGACGAACGGCCCTTCCTGCTCACCGCAGGCTTCTTCGAGACCCACCGTCCGTATCCGGGCGACCAGTACAAGCACGTCGACCCGTCGTCGGTCAGCGTGCCGTCGTTCCTGCCCGACACCACCGACGTCCGAGAGGATCTCGCCGGCCTGTACGGCAGCATCACCCAGGCCGACGCCGCGGTCGGACGGTTGCTCGACACCGTCGCCGAACTCGGTCTCGACGAGACCACCTGGATCGTCTTCTTCACCGATCACGGCCTCGCCTTCCCCCGCGCCAAGTCCACGCTCTACGCCGAGGGCACCGGCATCGCGTTCATCGTGCGGCCCCCGGGCGGACGCGCAGTCACCCCGCACACCTACGACCATCTGTTCTCCGGCGTCGACCTCGCACCCACCCTGCTCGACCTGCTGTCGGTGCCCACCCCCACCGGTATCGACGGCGCCTCACACGCCACCGAATGGCTGAACGAAGCCGAAAAGCCGGTACGCACTGAGGTATTCACCGAGAAGACGTACCACGACGCCTTCGACCCGATCCGTGCCGTGCGCACCAAGGAATACAGTTACATCGAGAACTACGCCGAACGTCCCGGGCTGTTGCTGCCGCTCGACATCGCCGACAGTCTCTCTGCCAAGTCCGTCGACCCACACGCCACCGAAGACCCGCGACCCCGCCACGAGCTCTACGACCTGACCAAAGATCCCGATGAGTTGAATAATCTCGCCGACGATCCGACCTACGCCGACATCCGGCACCGCTTCGCCCAGATCCTCGACGAATGGCGTTCCACCACCGGCGATGTGATCCCCGACGAGCGTGACGGCACCGCGGTCGCTGAGCGGTTCATGGCCGATTTCTTCGCAAAAGCGCAGGGAAAATCGCCCGACGAGGATGCACTGCCGTCTCGTCGGCCGCGCGGCGAACGACGCGAACTGCACGGCGAGATCAGCACGCTGCGCGACGACCATCCGCACTGATCCGACACCTGCAGCACACCGGCTCAGAACCGTCAAGGTTTGACGCCGGATGAGCGTAAATCCCCAGGTTGCGAGGCATTTTCAGCGCATTACACTGCTCGCATGCCCGACGTTTCGAACTACCTTGTGTGCGCCAGCCAGCGCAGCGGCAGCACCCTGCTCGTCGAATCGCTGGCTGCCACCGGGGTCGCCGGCAAACCGCAGGAGTTCTTCCAGTACTTCACGACGTCGTCGCAGGCGCCGCAACCGCGGGAGTGGTTTGTCGGGGTCAAGAACCCGGAGATCCTGTCGCGCCTCGCGCCGCTCGACCGCGGCCTCGTGGACACCCGCGACAGCGACGAGTGGAAAGCCGACATCCTCGACCACGGGCGCTCACCGAACGGGGTGTGGGGCGGCAAACTGATGTGGAACCAGACGCCGCTGCTGATCGCCCGCACCCGCGTCGGCGCCGGCACCCTGCGCACCGCGATCCACGCGCTGTTCGACGGTATCGACCCCGTCTACATCCACGTCTACCGGGAAGACGTCGTGCCGCAGGCGATCTCGATGTGGCGTGCGGTGCAGACCCGTGTCTGGCGCGACGAAGACGGCGTCCACGCCGGTAGCGACGACGGGGCCGTCTACAACGCCGAGGGCATCGCGCATCTCGCCGGTCTCCTGCTCGATCAAGATCGCAACTGGCGCAGGTGGTTTCGCAAGGAATCCATCGACCCCGTCATCGTTCCCTTCGGCGAACTGGTCGGAAGTCCCACCGCCACCACCGCGCGGATCCTCACCGCCATCGGGCAAGACCCGGATCTGGCTCCACCCCCACCACTCAAACCCCAGGCCAACGCACGCTCCAAGGAATGGGCGGCGCGCTACCGCGCCGACGCCGCCCGGAACGGATACCCGCTATGACCGCCGAACCCCTGCTCGTCGAAGACCCGATCGAGGACATCGATCACGTTGCCGCCCTGAGGGTCCTGGAATCCGAGTCGGTCCACATCATCCGCGAGGTGGTCGCCGAACTCGAACGCCCGGTCCTACTGTTCTCCGGCGGCAAGGACTCCATCGTGCTGCTTCGGCTGGCGGAGAAAGCCTTCCGGCCCAGCCCGCTCCCGTTCCCGATTCTGCACGTCGACACCGGACACAACTTCGACGAGGTCATCGAGTTCCGCGACCGGCGCGTCGCCCCAACCGCCGACAACCCCGACGGCATCAAGCTGATCGTCGCATCGGTGCAGGAATCCATCGACTCCGGTCGGGTCGCCGAGTCCACCGACCCATCGGGCTCCCGCAACCGTCTGCAGACCCGCACCCTGCTGGACGCGTTGGAGGCCGGGCGTTTTGACGCGGCCTTCGGCGGGGCCCGCCGCGACGAGGACCGCGCGCGTGCCAAGGAGCGGGTCTTCAGTTTCCGTGACGAGTTCGGCCAATGGGACCCACGCGCCCAACGCCCCGAACCGTGGTCGCTCTACAACGGGCGGATCCGCCGCGGCGAATCGGTGCGCGTGTTCCCGTTGTCGAACTGGACCGAGGTCGACATCTGGCGCTACATCGAACTCGAAAACCTGGAATTGCCATCGATCTACTACGCCGGCGAACGCGAGGTCTTCGACCGCGACGGCATCCTGCTCGCCGTGTCACCACACAGCCGGCCCCGCGACGGCGAACACGTCAGCACCGAATGGGTGCGCTATCGCACCGTCGGCGACCTGACCATCACCGGCGCTGTCCGGTCCCGCGCCACCAGCATCGGCGAGATCATCACCGAGATCTCCGACGCCACGGTCTCCGAACGAGGCGAGACCCGCGCCGATGACCGCACCTCCTCGGCCGCCATGGAAGACCGCAAGCGCGAAGGATACTTCTGATGAGTACCGTGATCGAACCCCACTTCGGCAGCGCCACTTCGATTTCACCGCGCCGCCAGATCCTCCGGCTGGCCACCGCCGGCAGCGTCGACGACGGCAAGTCCACTCTGATCGGACGGCTGCTGCACGACACCGGATCGCTGCCCACCGACCACCTCGACGCCGTCACCGACGACGACGGCGTCGCCGACCTCGCCGCGCTCTCGGACGGTCTGCGCGCCGAGCGGGAGCAGGGCATCACCATCGATGTCGCCTACCGCTTCTTCGCCACCGATACCCGCAACTACGTGCTCGCCGACACTCCCGGTCACGAGCGCTACACCCGCAACACCTTCACCGGCGCGTCCAACGCGCACGTCGCGGTCCTGCTGGTGGACGCGCGCAACGGATTACAGGTGCAGACCCGACGTCACGCGCGCATCGCGACCGTCGTCGGGGTGCCGCATATCATCGCTGCGGTCAACAAGATCGACCTCGTCGACTACTCCGCCGACCGCTTCGCCGAGATCGAAGCCGAGCTGAAAGAGCTTGCGACACAGATCGGTATCGACGAGATCCTGGCCATTCCGGTGGCGGCCAAGCATGGCGACAACGTCGTACACCGCTCGGACAACACCCCGTGGTATACCGGTCCCACCCTGCTCGAGTACCTCGAGGGGGTGGAGCTGATCGCCCCGTCACCCACCACCGACGAACTGCGCCTGCCGATCCAGTGGGTGTCGCGTCCCACCAAGGAGCATCGCCGACGCTACTACGGGCGTCTCGCCGCGGGCCGCCTGCATGTCGGGGACGAGGTCACGGTCCTGCCGTCCGGTAGCAGCAGCATCGTCACCGCATTGGACACCCTCGACGACGACCGCAAGTTCGCCGTTGCGCCACTGTCGATCTCGGTGGAACTCGCCGATGACATCGATGTGGGACGCGGCGACGTGATCGTCAGTGCCGCGGACTCCGCTCACACCCCGGTCCTCGCGCGGGAACTCGACGCCACCATCTGCTGGCTGTCGGACACCCCGCTGCGCGCCGGCGATCGTGTCGCCCTCAAGCACGGTGCCGCCACCGTCCGCGCGACCGTGCAGTCGCTGGATCGTCGTCTCGATCCGGAGACCCTGATCGAGCAGGTCGGGCCGAGCAGCCTGGGCCTCAACGACATCGGCACCATCACCCTGCGTACGTCGTCGGTGATCGTCGCCGACCGCTACACCGAAAACCGCGACACCGGGGCGTTTATCCTGATCGACGAGTCGACCAACGACACCGTCGGCGCTGGCACCATCGCACAGCCACGAGAAGTGGTGCCCGGCAAGGCCACCCGCAACGACATCAAATGGCATCCGAGTTCTCTCGGCCGCTCCGAACGCTGGCAGAAGACCGGCCAGCGCGGCGCCACCGTCTGGCTCACGGGCCTGCCGGCATCCGGCAAGTCGACCGTCGCCGTCGCACTCGAACGTGAGCTCGTCGGTCGTGGCCGCGTCGCCTACCTCATCGACGGCGACAACATCCGCCACGGCATCTCCGACGACCTCGGCTTCTCGCCCGGTGACCGCGCCGAGAACATCCGGCGCGTCGGACATCTCGCGCGACTGTTCGCCGACGCCGGTGTCGTCTCCATCGCCTCGATGGTGTCGCCGCTTCGATCGGACCGAGAGATCGCCCGCGAACTCCACCGCGCCGCCGACCTCGACTTCATCGAGGTGCACGTTTCCACCCCGGTGGCCGAATGTGAGCGTCGCGACCCCAAGGGTCTCTACGAACGCGCCCGCAACGGTGAACTCAAGGGCCTCACCGGTGTTGACGCACCCTACGAGAAACCCACCGACCCCGACCTCCGTTTCGACACCACCGGCGAGGACATCGAGGAGCTCGCCGGGCGGATCGTCGCGGTCCTCACCGAGAGAGGCATCCTCTAACCGACCCCTGCTCGCCGACCGCCCGACCGCCCACGCCCGCCTCGCCACCCGCCCCAACCGCTGGTTGAGCGCACCACCCACGCCCGCCTCGCCACCCGCCTCAACCGCTGGTTGAGCGCACCACCCGCGTCCGCCTCGCCACCCGCCTCAACCGCTGGTTGAGCGCACCACCCGCGTCCGCCTCGCCGACCGCCCCAACCGCTAATTGAGCGCACCGCTTGCGCCCGCCTCGCCGACCGCCCCAACCGCTGGTTGAGCGCACCACCCGCGTCCGCCTCGCCGACCGCCCCAACCGCTGGTTGAGCAGGCCGGCGACGAAGGAGCCGACCGTGTCGAAACCCGACGCGTGCCCGGTCATCCAGCGGAGAACGCCCCCGTTGTCCTCCGAGCACAACAATCCCGTCGAAGTGTGGCCTGCGCGACCGTTTCACCTGCGTTGACCCGGCCCTAGTGTCGTAGCTCACAGCCTCCCGCCACGAGCAACGACGAAAGGGCCACCACCCGTGACCTCCTCCTACTTCGCCTGGGAACTCACCGACCGCGGCACTGCGCCGTGCGTCCGCGACGATGCCGTCGCACTCGACTACGCCGAGTTCGCGCAGCGGGTCGACGCGTGCGCGGAGCAGCTCGATCGCCTCGGCGTCGGACGCGGAGACGTGGTCGCGACCGTCCTGCCCAACCGTGTCGAACTCCTGATCACGCTGATGGCCGCGTGGCGTCTCGGTGCGATCACCACTCCGGTCAACCCGGGGTTCACCGCCGCCGAAGCCGACTATCAGCTCACCGACTCCGCAGCCCGCGTCGTCGTCGCCGATCGTGCGGAGATGGCCGTCGGGCGAACACATCTGGCCGCCGACTCCCTCGCCCACACCGCGAGTTCCGCCTGGACACCGCCGCCGTCACCGACCCCCGACGACGATGCGCTGCTCATCTACACCTCCGGTTCCACCGGTCGCCCCAAAGGCGTACGGCTGTCCCACGCGAACCTGGGATACATGGCATCGGCGATGGCGCAGCACTGTTCGCTCACCGCCGCCGACCACGCACTTCTCGTCCTGCCGCTCTTCCACGTGAACGCGATCTGCGTCAGCTTCCTCGCACCCATCCTCGCCGGCGGACAACTCTCCATCACCGGAAAGTTCTCCGCCTCCCGCTTCTTCGACGACGTCGCACGACTGCGCCCCACCTACTTCTCCGCAGTTCCGACCATCTACGCACTCCTCGTCTCCCAACCGGACTTGCAGCCGGAAACCCTTGCCTCGCTGCGCTTTGCCATCTGCGGTGCGGCACCGATCTCCAAAGAACTCCTCGACCGCACGGAACAGGCTCTCGGCATCCCCATCGTCGAGGGCTACGGCCTCACCGAGGGCACCTGCGCCTCGGCGTGCAACCCCGTCGACGGCATCCGCAAACTCGGCACCGTCGGCACCGCCCTGCCCGGACAACACATCAGCATCGTCGACTCCGACGGCCGCGACCTCCCGCCGGGCGAGACCGGCGAAGTTGTCATCAGCGGACCAAATGTCATGCGCGGCTACCTCAATCGACCCGAAGCGACCGCCACCACCATCGTCGACGGACGCCTGCACACCGGCGACGTCGGCCGACTCGACGACGACGGCTACCTCACGTTGGTCGACCGCATCAAGGACATGATCATCCGCGGCGGAGAAAACCTCTACCCCAAGGAAATCGAGAAGGCACTGGCGACTCATCCGGCCGTGCTCGAATGCGCCGTCGTCGGCAAACCCGACGACCTCTACGGCGAAGTACCGGTCGCCTTCGTCGTCACCTACCCGAACCAGGACACCACGACGGCCGACCTCTGCGCGCACCTCGCTCAACTGTTGGCGAAACCCAAGCAGCCCAGCACGATTCACCTCGTTGGCCAGCTGCCGCGCAATCCCGTCGGCAAGATCGACAAACCGGCACTCCGCACCGAAGTCCGCACCCCCCAACCGATCTGAGGAGTCTCCCATGGGATTCACCCAACCCGACTTTCCGCCCGTCGACCCGAAAACCTTTATGGACAAACCCTTCCTGGAACGCCTCCGCGTACTGGGCGCGCACTGGGCCGAATACGGGTTCGGCACCCCGAAGATGGTCCACGTCATCTACCTGGTGAAAGTCTTCGTCTTCTACGCCGGCGTCGGACTCACCCTCGCCACCCTCACCTCCGGCCTGAATCCGCTGCACGTCACCGACTGGTGGAACCAGCCCATCGTCTATCAGAAGGCCGTGCTGTGGACCGTCCTCGTCGAGATCCTCGGCATCGGCGGCTCCTGGGGTCCTCTGGCGGGACACTTCAAACCGATGACCGGTGGGATCTTGTACTGGCTGCGGCCCAACACCATCCGCCTCCCACCATGGCCGGACAAGGTGCCGTTCACCTCCGGTGACAGCCGCACCCCGATCGACATCGCCATCTATGTCGCCATCCTGGTCAACCTCGCGGTCGCGATCGCGTTGCCCGGTGTCCACTCATCGTCACTGGACGCCGCGATCGCCGACAATCACGGCCTCGTCAACCCCGCCCTGATGTACCCGTTGATCGCCCTGCTGGTGGCAATCGGCCTGCGCGACAAGGTCATCTTCATCGCTGCCCGCTCCGAGCAGTACCTCCCGGCGATCATCTTCTTCGGGTTCCTGCCCTTCGTCGACATGATCATCGCGCTCAAACTGCTCATCGTCACCGTGTGGGTCGGTGCCGGCGTGTCCAAACTGGGACACCACTTCTCGATGGTCATCCCACCGATGATCTCCAACACGCCATGGCTGCCGAGCAAGGCGATCAAGCGGATGCACTACCGCAACTTCCCGCAGGACATGCGGCCGTCGAAGGTGGCCGGCGGCATCGGACACGTGCTGGGCACCCTCGTGGAGATCGTCACCCCGTTGCTGCTGCTGTTCTCGACCAACCGCACCCTCACCCTGCTCGCGGTGGTGCTGATGGTGGCCTTCCACCTGTTCATCTTCTCCACCTTCCCGCTCGCGGTCCCGCTGGAATGGAATCTGCTGTTCGCCTACGCCTCGATCTTCCTGTTCTGGGGCTTCCCCAACTGGGGCGGCTACGGCCTCGCCGACACCACCATGCCGTGGGTGATGATCGCGATCGCCGCCGCGCTCTGCTTCTTCCCGGTGCTCGGCAACCTGCGCCCCGACCTGGTCTCGTTCCTCCCGTCGATGCGGCAGTACGCCGGCAACTGGGCGTCGGCCACCTGGGCTTTCGCGCCCGGCGCCGAGGAGAAACTCGACCAGCACATCGTGCGAGGCGCCAAGAACACCCGCACCCAGCTGCTCGCGAGCTACGAGCCGGAGGTCGCCGACGTGGTGATGCACCAGATGATGGCGTGGCGCTCGATGCACAGCCAAGGCCGCGCACTCTACTCGCTGATGCTGCGGCACCTCGGCGACGACATCAACACCTACACTCTCCGCGAAGCCGAGTTCTCCTGTAACTCCTTGGTGGCCTTCAACTTCGGCGACGGGCACCTGCACGACGAGAAGATGATCGCGGCCCTGCAACGCCGCTGCCACTTCGCGCCCGGCGAGTTCACCATCGCGTGGATCGAATCCCAACCGATCCACAAGGGCACCCAGCGTTTCAAGGTTATCGACGCCGCACTCGGCGTCATCGAGACCGGCACCTACCGGGTCCGCGACGCGATCCACGAGCAGCCCTGGCTGCCCAACGGCCCCATCCCGCTCCACGTGGACTCGACCCTCGACGTTGACGCCCGCCGCGCACTGACCGATCCTGAAGTCGTGGCCGAACCCCAAATGCGTGAACCCCGGATGCGATCCACCGGGACGCCGGATCAGGTGCAGCAGTGACGACTGCCATTGTGGTCGGCGGCGGGCCCAACGGGCTCGCCGCCGCCCTGCACCTGGCCCGCAACGGCGTCGACGTCACCGTGCTGGAGGGGGGCGCCCCCGTCGGGGCGGGGGCGGGGTGGCGGGCAGTGGGCGGGGCCGGGAGCATCC